>NZ_JAMPKB010000054.1:0-37206 GCF_039961925.1 Trichocoleus sp. DQ-U1
CATTGAGTCCTCTGCTTCGCTTAAGATAATCCGAATAGGAGCAGGCATAAATAATGGAAAACTCCGTTTAGAAGCTTTATGCCATCTTATATTTAATTAGTCCCAGCTACTTACAAAAATCCACCAGACAACCAGTGGTTCTTTCATCCCAGCTTCGCTGTAGAGTTCGTTTACAGTTTTATAGAGTCTGAACTGCACAATGTAAATCCAGGCAATTCCCAGCAAGGAAAACCAACCAAACCAGCCAGGAACATCAGGATCGAATATACGCAATAGTTGGGGAACTGCTACCCCCAAGACAAAAGGCGCTAAGCATAAAGTTCCTGACCAACCATAACCTTTATAGCGACGTAATTCTTCTTGGATTATCCACTTATACCAGCCGTAATACAGCATCAGAGTGACAATCGATAAAAGAATCACTTGCCAAAGGGGACGGGTTTTTCCTAGAGGCTTGCTAGACATATTAACGGCTGAAGTTCTAAAGTTTTGCTCTATTGTTTACATTTATTAATATACAGCAAACCCCTCGCTAACACCGCCTCTAATCTCAACCGTTTGTTCCACTTATCGGCAACCCTTTGGGCAATCCATAGAGAGCCTTTTTGGTTTGCTCTAACCTGCTGCTACTTTTTATTAGCAGTTCATTCTCTAATTGGCGCTTATTATCAGCTTTGATTAAAGCATCCATCGCTTCATAATATAAATCGCGATCGTAAGCAATCAATATCAAATCGGCTCCGGCATTCAGCGCCTTGACGGTAGCATTTCTCAAACCATCTTGACTGTTGTAAACTGCATACATACAAAAATCGTCAGTGATTAAAACCCCATCCTGTTGCCAATCATTTCTAATCATGCTAATTACTCTCTGGGAAAAGGAGACGGGATGTTCAGCATCTACCGCCATCAATTTAGCATGACCCAACATCGTGAAAGCCTGAGATTTACTCATTAATGTCCGGAAGGGTACCCAATCATCCTGCGCTAATTCATTCACGGAAGTATGCAATTCTGCACTTTCAAGATGGGTGTCGGTCTCTACTCTTCCCAATCCCGGAAAATGCTTAATCGTACATCTAACCCCATTAGCTTCTAACGTCTGACAATATAATAAAGCAAATTTTTCAACGACTTTTTTATCAGATGAAATAGCTCGCTTATAAATCTTAGAAAATTTATCGTTTGGATTTATCACTCCTTTGTTTAAATCCAACACAGGGGCAAAATTTAGATTAATTCCAATTGTAGATAGCTCACTTGCCTGAGTTTTGGCATACTTGATGACTTTCTCTTTTGCTTGTTCTATATTTGCAGACTCAGAAATAACTTTTGATAATTGAGGTAATCGGGTTAGAGGGGGAGATAATCGAGATACTACACCCCCTTCTTGATCGGTCGCTATCCATAAAGGAGATAAACCTTGACTGCGGCGAATCTCCTGCAAAGCACTAATTTCTTGCTTGATATCTTCTTGGGTTTTATTTTTAATATTTCTGGTTGTGAGAAATATACCGCCTATGGCTTTTTTAGAAACTAGTTTCTTGACTTCATTCGAGTCTCGATAGCCAATAATAAAATGCTGACCCAGCTTTTCTATTTGGGATGGTTTGGCATGGAATAGACTTTGTTTCAGTAAGTTAAATCTTATTTCAACTGTTAAAGCTGTAAGAAGACTTAGGCAAGCAATCACGAGGATTGTTTTATTCAGGAATTTTTTTTTAAGCTTCGAGGGGGTAAAAGCTTTAATTTCAGTAAAAATTAAAGCTAAATTGATTGCGATTAAACCTAAAAAGAAATAAAACTTTATGCTTGGGAGGAAAGGCGCTCTTAAATTAAAGGCAACGAATAAAAGGGCGATCGCTAAAAATAATTTAAGTATTTTAAATAAAATAACCATTTAATAAAACAGCAAAATCAGACATCTCACGATTATTTATCTTGATTGAGCGATCGCTCAATCAGTTCCCGAATCGCTTGGGCGGTGGCGGGTGCGAGTAAAACGCCGTTGCGATAATGACCTGTGGCGAGAAGAACATTGCTGTAACCGGGCAGAAGACCGATAACCGGGGCGGGGCGTCCTTCGGGGCGGGGACGCAACCCCGACCAAGTTTTCAGGATTGTGGCTTGGGCTAGGCTGGGGCAAAACGCGATCGCTTGCGCCATGACTTCATCCAGATGGGCGGCATCTGCCACTATCTCATCCCCATTATTGGGAAACTCCACCGTCGCACCAACCCAGTATTCTGTGTCCGTTACGGGCACAATGTGGGCATCATTGCCTGTAATTGTCGGCTGGAAATCTGCACGCCCCATTGGCTGCGCTAGGCGCAAATGCAACGCTTGTCCCAATACCGGGCGAATATCAATCGGTTGTTTTAAAGACGCTGTGAGTGGGGTGGAACCAAGCCCCGCTGCCACAATTAACCAATCAACATCAACTTGCCCTGCGGTTGTTTGAATGTGGCGAATGTCCGTATTTCTTGCTTCCTCTTCTAAGACAGTGACGCCAAATTTAAAGGTAACGCCGTTGCGTTGGGCAGCATCAACCAGCCCTAAAGTCAGAGCAACCGGGTCGAGTTGCCGATCTTGGGGAGAATAAATCGCGCCGATTATCTCATGACTCAACTGAGGACAGCGAGACTGGAGTTGGGCGGCGTCCCAAATTTCCAGGTGCCAGCCTTGAGTGTGGCGAATTTCTACCAGTTTTTCCCAACGAGATAAATCTTCACCGGCAAAGCGGAGCATCAGAATTCCCTGGCGGTTGAAGGGGATCTGACGGTCTAAAAGCGCTTCTAGCTCTGGAATCAGGGTTTCATAGCGCTGGATGCTAGCCTGCCGCATTTTCCAGGCATTGCCCTTAATTTTGTGACTGATCGCGCCCATCAAGACGCCCAATGCAGCGCCAGTGGCGGCTTGTGCGGGTGGTTGCTTGTCCAAGACTGTAATTGTTAGCCCTGGAATTAGACTGAGTTCATAAGCGATCGCAGCCCCAACAACGCCGCATCCAATAATTACAACCTGACTCATTTGAGAGCGCATCAGAAAGAGCGCATGAGAAATGGGTAATCGGTAACGGGGTAATCGGTAATGACGATCAGCCCTGAATTCTGAGTCAGTAGCAACGAACTCATGACAAATGACCCAGGACTAATAACTTTTTCCCAATTACCCCTTAATTGGCTATGCCTTCGGAATCAAGTTCATAAAGGCGTCGAACTCTTGCAATACAGAGCGGAAATTTGTCACCGCTTGCTGATAATCCGCCTCTTTCGCAGCCTGATCGATTCTGACCAGATCGCTGAACAAATCTTTTGCTGCTTGACGCGCCGCCTGTTTGTCCTTAGGAGCCAAGCTATCCGCCACACGGTTCATATTCCGTCGCAAATCTCCTAGTGGCCCGTGAATAAATGTACCCACATCTACCCATCGCCGTTGTTGGATGAAGGTTTGCAATGTGTTAAGGCGATCGCGCTGTTCTTGAATTCCCGGAAGCGATTGCTGAATCTGCTCAATCTGAGCCGCCGTGTAAGTAGGAGCCGATTTCGTTGCCGCAGTTGCACTACCGCAACTAATCATAAATGTGGCTACCACTGCCAAAATTAAACCCAAAATAGACCGATAACGTGCCATCATGCTATTTTTTGAAACCATGAATCAAATTTCCCCTGTTATTTTAGAGAAAAATCGGGAAAACGCGAGAGGAGAAGAGAAAAAGAGATGATATCACCCATTATCCAATTGCCTGACGACGCAGAAACCCTTGAATCGCATCGCTGACTTTGTCCGACCAATGGTCTTGAGGATAATGCCCGACTTCTTCCATCTTCATGATTTCTGCCCTCTGGATGGAACTCGCCAGCTGTTGCGCTTGAGTGAAGGGAAGCCAGGGGTCTTTCATCCCCCAGGCAATTAAAGTTGGCTGCGTCCAGCTTTGAAAACCGGATTCTATTTCTGCCATCGACTGCTGAAGCTGGAGATTCCGCACGGTGTACAGGAGACTTCGCCCCGCATCCGAACTTTTGAGGTAGGGACGGCGGTAAACGTCTAAATCCTTATCTGGGATGACGTAACGGCTACCACCTTCTAAGGTTCTGTCCACCAAGAGCGGGTCTTGCGTCATCATATCGCCGACAAAAGGCAGACCCAATTGTTGAATCTTCCAAGGCAGCTTGGCAGTCGTTGCCACAGGTGTATTGAGGATAACCAAGCGCTCGATTTGGCCTGGATGACGCAGAGCGTACTGGAGTCCCACAGAACCCAAAAATCCCTGAACAACCAGATAGAATCGCTCGATTTCCAGGTGTTGGATGAATTCTGCTAGTGCGTTGATGAAGGTATCGGGTGTATACGCAAAGTCCCGCCGCTCTGGTTTCGCCGAGAAGCCAAAACCAATCCAGTCAGGCGCGATCGCTCTATACCCTTTCTCTGCTAATCCGGGCATTACCCCGCTCCAGCTATAACTCTGCGACGGCAACCCGTGCAGCAGCAGAACTGGCAGGTTATCACTTCTACCAATCGGATTCTCTTCCCGGTAAAACCATTCCAAGGAACCGATCTTGATTAATTGCTCATTGGTTGACACTATCTTTGCCTGCACATCTCCCGGTTGCTTGAGCTTACCGCAAAAGCGGGAATCTCCGGCAAAGCAAGTCAAGTTTTAATTTTAGTATTCTGGTTAAAATTGCATCTACAATTCCGCTGTTGAAATATTAGAATTTCAAGGATTTCATGATAATTTAGCAATTTTTTCTGGTATATTATTAGGAGTTTATATTTATTTTTTACTCAATTCTTTATAATGGAAATTTAAGGGCAAGTTCAAAAAACGCACATATTTCCATTATTTGAATATACCTTAAAAAATAGCACTTGTATAGTATCCAAATTTACCATTCTTATCGCCTCAATGAATAAACTTAAAGAAGGATGCTCTACCAAGTTGCGAAATAGAGAACATCCTGTTATATTTAAACGCCAAAACAACTGAAAAAGCGCAAGTTTAGGGGAACCCAAGCGAAGTGAATGCAGCTGAACAGGCCACAAACATACAAGTCGCTAGTAAGATTGCTGCTGTTGTCAATCTCTACAAATCTGAGTTTCCTGATGCAAAAGCAGATTTAAAACCTTGGGCAAACGACCCGGATACTAGAGAGTTAGTCGATCCGGATTCAATTGATATCGGCTTCCATTTTCCTGGCAGAAGTCGCTTATTTCAAAGCCGCAGCATCTTGGTACAGATTCGTTTTTACGAAGACCCCGTGACTGGGATTCGCCGTGCTATCGGTGTCGAATTAGCAGGTTTTGACCATAAAGGCAAACAGTGGCTACTCTCGACCGTAGAGGAGTGGCAGTTTGTCGGGGAATCCCAGCCAGTGCCTGAAGTAGGGGAAAAGCTGAAGCACTTTTGTCGGCAAATATTTGAACTGTTCAACAGCGAAGAAATCGCTTAAGTCGAATGGGTAATCCCTAGGGAATTACTCGATGACTTGGGTTGTCTGAGCAATGACTACCGGCTTGCCTTCAAATTCGGCTTCCATTTTCTTCTTGACATTTAAATCATTCGTTAAGTTGTACTCTTTCTCAAAATCATCCAGGACGAATTTCCGAACTTGCCCTGTCACCGTAACATTCTTACCTTCAGCGATTGGAACTGTGGCAGGAACTGCATTCAAAACCAACACTTTTTCGCCACTGAATATTTTGTCGTCTTCTAACTGAAACGCTTTGGGACCAATAATTTCTTCAACTTCGCCACTGACCGTTACTGTTTGACCGATCAGTTGATCCGTGTTTTGAGCAACTTTTTCAACGGCTGTGGTAGGTTCAGGGGCAGCCGCTTCTTTCTGGACAGCTACGCAACCAGGAAGAAGCATGGCAAGCAGCGCTAATGCGATCGCGCCGCCACTGTTCCAAAATCCTTCGGAAAAGCTCTTTGTTCTATCGGCAACCCGATTATTCGTAAATCTCTTGTTCATTGCCCAAATCTCCTAAATCTACTTCGCAGCTAGTCGCTACAGCAGTAGATAACCCCCCGATCAAACCTTGATAAAGCTTTTTTCCCGCCCTTGTTAAATCACCGCCCCAAGCCAGCAATTGTAAAACCAAGCCACCAGCTTTTAAGCGGCGACTTTTCGCAACAGGACAGCGATAGCTAACTATTATTTTAAAAACGAAAACTACTGCCTAGCGTCTACCTGGGGAAGGAAAGCTTTGGCGAGAGTATCCCAATGCTTCCCCTCTACTTTTAGGGTGTTACCTTGTTTGGGCGATCGCTTTCAGTTTCCCACCAAATGTTTTTGTGAGTTCTTATTCAGTAACACATCCCGTAGAACAAAAACTAGCTGGGTAACTAGATTGATAAGTAGAAGAACGTTTGCCAAAGATGGTGTAACGGTTATCGCGGATTTGTTCGTAAGTGCGATCGCCCATCCACTTCACCCCCGGTAAAGCTCGATATGCATCCACAAATAGGCTCCCCATTGGCAACAATCGCCCAATTTCTTCTGCTGCATCACTTCCCTGCCACCGTCTCTCAGGCGTATCGGCATCAATCAAGATCATTCCCATTTCACAATCTTGGGATGTAATTCCAAAGTGCTTGAGGGCTTCTGGAGCTTGCATCGGAATGTACTGAAACATCTGCCCTTTATCTAAACCTTCCAGCAGTTGCACAAGGGTGACGCAGAGATTGCAATTGCCATCATAAATTACATGGTAAGTCATTGAGTTAACAGCTTTTTTCAGAATTAATTTGAAACCTATTTTTAGAGCGTATATTCGGGCTAAAAGATTAATTTAAATTCAATAATCTAACACCTGAATATTAAAAATCCGCCTTTGGATATCCATCAATTTGACGAACACAAATACACATAGCCGATTTAATTCTGAATGCTTACTACGATAACCTAATTAACCTGTTTGCTCATTCTCCCGAAGGGCAGACCTATCTTGAAACTAACCCACAAATCAGAGCTTAGCTAGCACAACTCATTTACGATGGCTACTGCCACAAGGGCTTCACCCTGCCCAAGATGGCAAAGAATGATGTCAAAAAAGTTTTCCTTCTCTGCCTGGAAGAAGCTGATGATGCAATTCCAGTAATGACGTTTTGGCAATTTCTGAAGCGCGATCGCCTGCATGGTGTATTCAGCGATCATCCCGACCGCCTGAAGACAAGCAATGTCTTAGCGGTGTATACGGCTACAGTCCTTTGAGCGGAACTCAGTAAGAATGTTCAATTGCACGAATATTTAGGCAGTGATTAGGCGGGATGAAACCCAAAATTATTGTCTGCGGCTTAGGTTTGACTGGGTATAAAATATTTTCCTTGCTAAGACAGCAGGGAGCCAGCGTGATTGGCATCCATGCAGAATCGATTCCGGGTGAAGATTATGATGTCGTAATTGGAGAATTACGGGCAGCTTCTACCCTAAAAGCAGCGGGGATTCAGGAAGCCCAAACGTTAGTGCTGGCTGGGGAAGACGAGGCGCTGAACTTAGCGATTCTCACCCAGGCACGAATTCTCAATCCTCGGATTCGGATTATCAATCGGTTGTTTAATACGAGCTTGGGCGATCGCCTTAACCAGACGCTTGCAGATCACGTCACCATGAGCGTTGCTGCCCTAGCCGCGCCTGTGTTTGCCTTTGCCGCCTTGGGAAGCCAAGCGATTGGGCAGTTGCGGCTGTTTAACCAAACTTGGCCCATCCACGAAGAACATATTGATGAAATGCATCCTTGGATCGGTCGTAAGTTAGCTGACTTGTGGGATGACCGTTCTCGGATGCTGATTTACTACTTGCCGGTGGACGGTCAGATAGATCTCATTTCTGCCGTCGTGTATGGGCAAAAGTTGCAAATAGGCGATCGCTTAATTGTTGGCACCCAACCCAGCGTCCGCACCTCCGGCAAACCCGTACTTCCGAAACTTTTCAAAGTCCTGACCAACTTCCAACAGTTTCCGCAATACGGTCAACCGATAGCAGTTGTTACCCTAGTCCTTCTGATCACCGTTTTTGTTGCCACCCTCACTTATGTTTGTGTCGATGCAAAAATATCTGTCGTTGACTCCCTTTATTTTTCGGTTGGCATGATTACAGGTGCCGGTGGTAACGAGAAAGTCGCAGAACACGCACCCGATAGCATTAAAATCTTTACCGCAATGATGATGCTGCTCGGTGCTGGTGTAATCGGGATTTGCTATGCTCTCCTCAACGATTTTGTTTTAGGCACCCGGTTCAAACAATTTTGGGACGCCGCACGAGTTCCAGGGCGAAGTCACTACATTGTGTGCGGACTCGGTGGTATCGGAGTTCAAATCGTCAACCAACTCCATACCCACGGACATGAGGTAGTTGTCATCGAACGGGACGCCAACAATCGCTTTCTCAACACCGTCCGCGCTTTGAAAGTGCCCGTGATTCAAGGAGATGCCAGTTTATCTGCCACCCTAAAAGCTGCCAATGTAGACAAGGCAGACGCCCTCTTAGCTGTCACCAGCGACGATATGGCAAATTTAGAGATTGCCCTTAGCGCTAAAGGGATTGCACCCAAATTAGCTGTCGTGGTGCGGAATCAAGACCCCCACTTTGCATCCCAAGCGCAAAAGGTATTTGAATTTGATGCCGTGTTGAGTCCGACTGAATTAGCCGCACCTTCCTTTGCAGCAGCGGCTTTAGGAGGACGAATTTTAGGTAATGGGATAACTGGCGATAGTCTTTGGATCGCTTTAGCCACCATGATTACACCAGGGCATCCGTTTTGTGGCAAGCGCGTTCAAGAATCGGCAATGGACGCCGACTTTGTGCCTTTGTATATCGAAACAAACTGTCAAACGATTCACGGCTGGGATGTTTTGGAAACTTGCCTCAGTCCTGGCGATATTTTGTATTTGACGATGCCAGCAAATCGACTAGAGCAATTGTGGCGCGTGACGCCTTCTCAACTTCTAGCCAGTTGAGGATTCTGTACTGGCTAGAAGTTTGTACTGGCTAGAAGCGTTTAGTCAATTAGCTTTGTAGGGACACACAGCTCTGCGTCTCTACTGCTTAAATTAACGCTGGCAGACCCTCCATTAACGCAGCAGCACTCGACTCCGAGGCCCAATGGGTTGCTCAGATGTCGTCAGCTCAATCGAGCATCCTGCCGTCTGCTCGTTGGCAGAAGATGAGACACTTGTTGAGTTGCTGCCTTGATTAGGCGTACAACTGGTTGCGGCTGTCGCGGAAGACTCCAAGACTACATGATTAACCTCAGTAGAGTCATTGCGGCTGAAGAGTGAGGGAGGCACATTTGCCCCGGATGGGGATGGGGATGGGGTTCCTCCACTGGCTGGACTACCGCCACTGCTAATAGGTGCTGGGGCAGGTACTGGGGAGGTTATTGGGGAGGTTATTGGGGAGGTTACTGGGGGGGGTGTTGAGGACGTGGGTGCTGGCGCTGGGACAGGTGCTGGCGCTGGGACAGGTGTTGGTGCTGGGACAGGTGTTGGTGCTGGGACAGGTGTTGGCGCTGGGACAGGTGTTGGCGTAATTAAAACGGCATTTGCAGGCACTTTCACCTGTAATTTCACCGGCATACCACCGGCAGGGATAGTAAAAGAAGGGAGGGGTTTCGGCACGGTAGGGGGCAAGTTGTTGCCGAAATTGTATTCAGATCCAAAATCAAACACGGTGGGGCTGGTGCCTCCATTGGCATCGCTATATCTAGGCCCCTGACCCCTAATTTCAAATACACCTTGATACTGTTGTCCGGTTTTTGGATCGGTGACAACGCCTTCCCAGAAGCCTCTGGCGACAAATTCATCCTGAATTGTGCCAAATAAGGTGGTTCCTTCTTGCCCGGTTTGCTTTTTGGGTTGAAGATTGCCGCTAGTTAGAACCGGAGAGGTAATCGTTCCATTCGTGGAGACAACGGGAATACCGCGAAAGTCTACATAATGAGTGCCATCGGCTTTGGTTCCTACATAGCCAGGATTGGGTGCAGTGTAGACGAGGATGCCGTTGCGGAAATATTGCCCTGCGGCATTAGTATCAACTCTCGTTGTGCTTTGGTTGAAATTTGGGTTGGCAGGGGGAAGGGTAAAGGTACCCGTGACTGTACCGCTACTGTTAATGGTTACTTGGGCAAAAGCACCATTTGCTCCCAAGCCCACGATCGTAGCGGTTAAACTACTGCTAATCAGTAAGCTTAAACTCACCGGAGTTTTTGAAGATAGCGATCGCATAAATATTCTTTCCGATTGGGATTAGCCAAAAAATAGAGCGATCGCATCGATGGCAAAGCAAAGCTTCCGCCAGTTTGTGCCTCACTCAATCACATATACTGGGGAATTTTGCCGAAACCGCAACAGGTTATTTCATTTATCAGAGCTTTTTCGCTTTTACTAGCTTTTCTCCTTAAAACCGGAAAGTTGCTCTCATCGTTCCCACGACTAACGTGTCATTTGCCGCATTATGGTCGGGGTTGAAAACCACCAATACCCCTGGAGTCAGGAAAATGTTATCCGTCAATCTGGCTCGATAAAACAGCTCTAGGTGCAAAGCCGTGTCGCGACGCCCTCCCGGCGTTCCACTCAAATTGGTCAAAAAGTTGGGAAGATTGAAGCCATCCGGCAAGGTACTGGAAGTAATTTTCGGCGGCTGTCCAAACAAAATTCCCCCCAAATTTCCTCTACCAAACAAGTCAGGAAACGCAGAAAATAACATCCAATTCGTAGTTTCCACAGAACCCGAAAGATTGACCGGGTCTGAAGAAGTCCACCCTCCCCAAGTCCCTAAAGTCAATCTAGGGTTGACGCGCCAAGCCAAAGTCCCTCCCACGGCGTGAGTATTAAAGGCAAAAGAAGTCGATGGCGAAATAATCGGTGCCAAGGGCGAAATGAGTTGATTGTCGCCGGTGCCGATACCCAGCAAACCATCGGGAGAGTGTGAATAGATATAGTGCAACCCAATATCCAGATTATTTGTCGGTGCAATGGTTAACTGCACGCCCGCACTGGTTCTACCGCCAAATAGTCCACCTTGGCTGCTATTACTGGTAAAGCCAGGAAGTTCAGCGCTGTAGACGGCTTGTAAACTCAGGCGTTTGTTAATTTGCCAGTCAAATCCAATGCCGCCCGTGCCGTTGCCAATTGACAGAATGGGGTTGCGCTGACCTAATAAGGAAATCGAACCATCTCCCGAACCTTCTAAAGGATTGATACCGCGAAATGTATTGGCAGGGTTAACACCAGCCGGACCAACAATAACGCCGAGGTTATCCGTGACTGGAAACCGATAGGAAAGGTCGCTCAAAACCAGGTCGTTGTTAGTTTCTAACTCAGTCGATAATCGACCCATATTGGTAAAGACAAAGGGTGCAGAAGAGGCGAGATTTCCACCCTGAAGCCCCGTCAGCAGTAAATCCTGTCCTGTAAACGAGGTTACCAGAGACAGTTGAACGTTACTTGCTAGAGTCAACTGAGCCTGACCAGAACGTTCCGGCACCCCATCTCTGGGGAACAAATCCACATCTACTTGATTGCTTCCCTGCAAGCCAACAATTGCTTGCCCAAATAGTCGAGTATTGGTAGAAAATTGGTGATTTTCGAGCTGTGCTGTCCGACTTTCTAAGTTATCGACTCGACCTTTCACTTCCGCTAGTTCCGTGGCATAGTCTTGTTGAAGCCGTTGCAGGGTTGCTAAATCATCTTGAGGAATGCCTTGGGGCTGTGACAAAATTGCTTCCAGGGCAGCATTGAGGGCTGCGGCAAATTCGTAGCGGCTGAGGGAACGGTTGCCGCGAAAGCTGCCATCCGGGTAGCCGGAAATAACTCCATACCGTTCTGTCAGGTTTTTTAGGGCTTGGTAACTCCAATCTGCGGGAGTAACATCGGTCAGTTGATCGACTGATGTTAATTGACTCATCGCATCGTCTGATTCATCGCCGTCAGCGATATTTTCTAAGCCAGCATCGTTCGGCTGAGTTGCTGCGGGTATCTCTTGGGAGGCATTCGGAGAACTCATTTGGGCTAACAAACCTCTCTCCCGACTCCTCTCCTGCAAGGCGAGGGGAGTAATATTATTCCCCCTTCCCTTACCCCCCTCATTCCCCCCGCTTGCGGCTATCGTGTACGATTTTTGGTTAAGTGGCAAAACGTTGATCGATCCCCCTAAATCCCCCTTAAAAAGGGGGACTTTGACTGGATTTCCCCCCTTTTTAAGGGGGGTTGGGGGGATCAAAACGGGACTGGTTTGAGAAGTCAGGCGATTGGAGGTTGAGAATTCTGGCTGCGTGACTTCAACCGTGACGGAAGGCTTTAAAACGGGTTGAGGCTCAGTTGCATCGAGCGATCGCTCGGATGGCTGAGGCATTACGGCTGAGGGTGGCAAAGTTGAGTTTTTCCCAGCAGTTAACAGTCCGACAACTACCAGGCTGAAGTCGCTCATGAGATTCTAGTCATTCTGGATACATAGCCGTTACCTTTGACAGCCGAAATTGCTAACTTCAGGAAATCAACTAAAAAAAACGGCACCCCACTTAGGAATACCGTTGCCATATCAGTTTTTGGCGTCACAAGTTACGCATTGAGGCGCTATCCTTCTGACGCGGTGTGCTTCTAACCCCCTTGTTCAAGAGGCGTTGAGAAAATCAAAAAGACTTTAACGCGCTTCCATCCAGGCGATACACTGCTGCATCTGCTGGCGCATCGTCTCATTGTCAGCATGGTATCGGCGTCCGTGACCGGGTAGCACCCACTCAAACGAGTAATTAGCCAGCTTTCGCATTGATTTAAGCAATTCAGGCCAGGAATACCAACAGACATCGGGGAAGGCAAACAAGTGATTTAAACTTGGCGACCAAGCCAGATGATCTCCCGTGAACAGAAATTTATTTTTGTACAGTAAAACCGTGTGACCTTTTGTATGACCGGGCACTGGAATAATTAACAAATCTGGCTCCAACTGTACTGGCTCTAAGCCAGTTAGCTGAATTTCCACATTGCGAGTACCCGAAGAGATTTCGTCGGTGTGGAGAATTCGCTGACACCCAAGATGCTCGGCATACTTTTGATGATCCGCTACATCATCTCGGTGCGTCAGATACATATAGCGAATCTCTCCCATTTCCTCTAGCCGCTTCACCAGAGGAGGCGTAAAGCGGGGAGAATCAACTAACACATTGCCTTCCGGTCGCACAATTAAATAGCTAGCAGCGCCATAGGAATTTTCTGCATGATAGCCGCAATGATAGACATTTTCAGCGACTAAAATCGGAAAACTGTGCTGAGCATCTTTAACGTCTTTTGGCTTCTCCACAGTCCCAATGGAAGCCGTAGGACAAGACAAAAGAGCCTGCATTGCTTTTAATCTTTCAGCCTCATTTTCTGGCTGATGATAAACTGCTGACTGCTCATCGGTGCGATAAAACACCTCTGGAGTCATCCAACGACAAGTATCGCAATCAATACAAGTCGTATCAACGTAAAAATCGCCACTAATATTTTCAGGGTGACGCTGATTTAAGTGAGCCATAATCTAACCTAATTGGTTGTTTAAAAAAATCTTGTGCAAAATAAATGCCTTAAAGTGGAAGCTCGAAAAAGGGAGATAGAAAAGGCTCAATTTGCAGATCAATTTGCCGACATTGTTCAACTTCCTGTACTTGAGTCCATTAGTTCAAAAAACCTAACTTTAGAGAGATGATAAAAATAAGCTACTCATCCCTTTTAAAGGTGGGACTACAAAAATTGTAGGAACGCACTTGCTCGCGTCTGTCTAACCTAAAGCAAATAGATATAGAAATGGCATGCGATTGTGCTTACCAATCAATGGGTTGGCGATCGCGGAAAAAACCACTCGTGGGGCCATCATCTGGAAGAGTAGCCAGCCACACAATTGTTTCAACCCCTTGCTCTACAGACCGGGTAGCATTTGGGCCACCCATATCGGTTCTTACCCAGCCAGGACACACAGAATTCACTAAAATATTGGTGCCTTCCAACTCATTGGCAAAAATCCGTGTGAGGGCATTTAATGCGGTTTTGGACATTCGATAAGCGGGAAATCCAGTGTTCATGTCGGATAACTGCCCTGCTCCCGATGATACGTTCACAACACGCCCATACTGATGCTCTTTCATCAGCGGAATTAATGCTTGGCAAAGCAGTAATGGGCCGTGTAAATTCGTCTCCATCGTTTCGTGGATGGTACTAACCTTGGTGTTGAAGATACTACTCTCTGGATCTCCTAAAGGATCTCTAGCAATTCCAGCATTGTTCACTAGAATATCTAATCGCCCGAATTGATTGCGGATGAACTGAGCAAGATGCTCAATACTCTCTGCACTGGTGACATCAAGCAGATGAGAAACTACATCTAAGCCTTCAGCTTGCAATTTCTCAACGGCTGCTTTCCCCTGTGCTTCGTCACGACTGGTCAGAATCACTTGGATATCTTGCTTTGCGAGTTGTCGGCAAGTTTCAAAACCCAGCCCCCGATTGGCACCCGTGACAATTGCGACTTTCTTCATCGGATTTTCTATACTTCCACTGCTCCCTCCGTTTCTACTCTAGACTTTTTTGCTTTTATTGAGTGTTCTGCAAAAATTTCAGGACTGATTTATCAATGAAGTTTCGGCAGATTCTTTGGGAAGTTGCTCAGAATCTGGTTAATTTCTTGTCCTGGTGTAGATGAGCGTACAGAAGCAAAATTAGCAACACGGGTACAGTTTCCTGTACGCATTAGGGCGCAAGCCACAAAGCAACATTCCGCGCATAAGTCTTGATATCTTCTAGGGCGCGTGGCTCTTGGTTCATGCCATCGCCGGGAGCCTCATCCACAAAGCTAGGACAACCTTTTTCGATGTCCCAGTTGTAATCGACAAAATGGTGAAAACTCGATGCAGCAACTGCACGCCCTAGGGTGTTGCCGTCAGTGTCTTTTTCACTTTCGATAACAACAGCCAGATTAAAGGGACGACCTGTAATTAAGCTTTTGCCCATTGCAATAACCCGAGCATTTTTTGCGCCTGCGGGAACTCCGATTGCGCCCTCATGGGGATGAGTGGGAAAATATTCGACTAATCCAGAAGGTGAATTGGGATTGCGTAGAAGTTCGTGAATGGGTTCCGTAGGCGTTATTTTTTGATAGTCGCCGTTGCGCCCAGAATGATAGTTAGGCCAGGAAATATAGGTTGTGTAGGGGTCGTCAATGCACCAGCGAGATTCGTCGGGGTCTGGATTTTTGGTGTTGAAAAAGTGGATCGCGCCGATGTCACCCAGACCGTACATGGAGCAACCCATATCTTGATGATCGCGGGTGGTGAGGATACCTCCACCGCGTTTGCGAAATGCATTGATTCCCGCACAATCTTTTTCCGTCAGACCTTCGCCAGTATCTAATGCGAATAGCCATAGCTGGTCAAAATCCGAGCGGTCGAGGGTACTTAAAATTGGGTCGTTGCCGTCTGCATCTAACACGCGATCGCGTTCTGTCACTTCAAACAGGAGATTCCCCGCTTCATCTGTAACAGATGCGAGATAGTCGCGTAACATCGAGAAGCGCCAAATACTCCAGTCATCTTCTGTTGTCGGGATGGTTGTCTGGAGCAAAATGCGAATGGGTTGTGTCATTGTTTTTTACCTAATTCTTCTGGATCGGAAATCATCCAAATTTGGGGAAAGTAGACGGAATTAGTTTCAGAGAAATTAAATTCGCGGTGGGTGATGCCAGCGCCAGCACTCATCATCTGTGCGTCTCCTGGATAAGTACCTGTCCGATTCCCCAAGCTATCTTGATGCTCCATAGCACCTTCTAGGACGTAGGTGAGGATTTCCATGTCATGATGGCTGTGGGTACCGAAACCAGAACCGGGTAAGACTCTATCATCGTGAATCAGCCTGAGAGTGCAAAATCTCATTGGCTCTGGGTCAAACAAACCCCCCAAGGAAAAGGTGCGATCGCTATCCAGCCAACCTAGCTTGGTATAACCGCGATTTTGCCTGTCGTGGATTAAATTGAGCGTATCTTGACTCATCGCTTGCACCTCGGTTTGAGTAGTCAGACACGGATGTCAGTTCATGCGATCGCCTAACGCTAGCAGCTACATTGGCATCGTTGAAATTATCAACGGTTATTTTAACAAATGTAACAGTTAATAACTGTTGTTAGCGCTACTAGGCGACTGTGACTTTTGTGAGGAAAGCGAGATAGTTGCATAACGAGGAATGCTAAATACTCTAGTTATCTCCTTATTGCTAAATAGTCGTTTGTAACAGAAGTGCTAATCGACTTTTCTATCGCCTTGCAGCTTCACAATGAGCGTAAATCCATCTATTTTCCAGATTGTTAACATTAGATTAATTGCAGAGGAACACTGATGACAAAATCATCTGACAAGGAATTGTCTGCTAAACCATCCCCAGCTCTTGTGGCTTTCTATCTTAGTCAGCGTCCCGATTCGGAAGGACGGATGATCGATGATATTTGGTCATGGAATTACGAAAAACTTGAACGGATTCATGACTATGTTCAGTGGCTTTTCCCCCTGAAAGATAAAAGTGGCTACAACCCTAATGCACTGGTTCTAAATGATGAAATTGTTCAAGCTTTTCGGACAGATCCCTTACTTAAAACACGTCTGCAAAAGTCATTTAAAATAATGCTCAGGTTTTACGGATTCAAATGCAACGAAGGAAACATCAATAATATTCAAATAACCAAATCTGACCAATATCAAGATAGAAAAAGGGCTTGGATTCAGCCTCTTAATCATAATTACCTCCGGATTACCAGGATTTTAAAATGTTTGACAACTCTGGGATTAGAAAATTATGCCCAAGCTTTTTTAAAATGTTTAGATGATATCTATTCAGAAGATAGTCAAAAAATTGGAAGTGACACTTATGCTTTTTGGAAAAGGGCAGTTGAAATGAGTTGATTTTTCGGGGTTTATTGCCTAAACGAGCGTCGCAATGAACCCCGAAGATTCTCTTGAAAAACGACGATAAAATTACCTACTCTTGGATAAGAGAGCAGGCGCTCTTCATCTCTCTTGAAAGCAAGTCTAGTAGGAATATTGGGTAAAAAAAGCAAAATATAGAGTCAGCAGAGGCAAAGCATTTGCCCCTACTGACTTCTTTATGGGTAAGCACAATATGTTGCTTTGATGAATACCGATTAATTACATAATCCAGTCGGTGCTTACACGGGATGCAGGTGAGTTTTAATCGTCACCCAAGGTGCTTTCGCGATCGCGTTCCGCATCGTCTCCTCGTCTGGGAAGGTTTCCGATAGATAGCGTCCTTCGCAAACCAGCGTCACCGCGTTCTCTGAAAAAGGCCAAGGACTTACCGCTACCTGAGTTGGATCGCCTGCTAGTGGCGTCAGCTTCAGCGTAATTTCACCCTCAGCGGTGGGAACCTTCTCTACTGAACGCTCTTTACTTAACTTCATGCACAAGATCAGCGATAAACAATCCCAGATTCCCACTAACTGCCGATTTCGGGCGATCGCTTCTGGTGTGCTGTAGGGTGCGTAATCCGGATCGTTGCGGAGGGAGTCAATTAATTCCTTCTGGAAAGCCTGTTCGCGCCCTAGGAAGTCCTGCACAAGCTGGATATCTTCTGCGGAGTCGTTACTAGAGTCGTAATGCTCGTAGAGGCGCGTACCGTGCAGGGAAGCCAACAGCGCTGGATATCTTCCTTGAGCGATCGCTAATTCTCCGGCTTTTGACCAAATATCTATATGGATTTTTCTCGGTAATTCCGTGAAACTGTGCGGCAAACCTGTTTTTGGGTTGAAGGTAGGCGTCTTTTCCCAGGACAGCCAGCCAATATCATGTTGCTGGGCACCTAAGCAAACCTCTTTTCTAGGTTCCAGCTTCCCAAAATACTCATTTCCCCAAGCTTGTGCCAATTGACCCGATACCCATGCATGGGCAAGCTGCGCGATCGCTATCAGCCCCTCTGGTTCTTTGCGATATAGCATTTATGGTTCCTACCGCATCTTCCTAACTATAGTCGTGATGAGTTGGATGCTCCTCATCACAGCAAGCCGTGCTTTATCCATTTAAACCGCTCGCGCCCTACGAGTCTGTCCGCTCCGAGATTGATTTCCACGAACGGGATCGGCAGTGAATGGAGTAATCCTAATTTCCTTTGTTTTCAGGAAGGCAAGGAAGGAGCGAAGAGGTTGGATGTAACGTTAGGTGAATCAGGCGCGAGGGGACGCGATCTCGAAGCGAGTGCGATCTCGTTCCCTCAAATTCAGCACCTCAAATGCACAAGTCGGTGCAACGACAGTTGAACCGAAACTTCTACTGACTAAGTTTTATTGACTGCTCAGCTGCGCCAACCAATCCAATATCAAAGGATTCACCACGTCCGGACGTTCATCATGGGGACAGTGACCCGTTTTGGGAATGCCGACAACCTTCACGGGTTGCCCATTCTCACTTAGCTCTTTATAAATCGCCGCGCCCTTAATCGGCGTCCAGGGGTCATCTTCTCCCCAAAGTACCAGCAGCGGGTGTTGTATTTTTGGTAACAACTCGGCTGGGCTAGGGCCAGGGGGTGCCGTGAGAATTGAGGCAAAAACCTGCTGAGCGCCCGTGTCACAAGAAGGATCGTAAAGCATATCCACCAGTTCATCCGTGATAGCTTCAGGGTTCACGTAGACCTGTCTGAGCGTGCGACGGAGACGATCTTTGTGGCGGATACGGTTAAACAGGAACGGGCCAGCAACTTTGGAACTTACCAGCTTCGTGAAGGCTCCCATCACCAGCCGCAGGGGGAAATTCAGCTCATCAGGGCGATGATTCAAGCCACCGGCACAGTTAATCAGCACGCCACCAGCGGAAATTTCTGGAGAATTCACTACTACCATCAAGCTGAGTAATGCCCCAATCGAGTTGCCGACAAAGACGGTCGGTTCCTGAATATGAGTTTTCCAGAAATCCTTGAGTAGTTCTTCCCACAATTCGAGAATGTAATCGAGGGCTGGCTTGTCCGAACCGCCGAATCCGAGTAAATCTAGGGCAAATACTCGGTAGCCCTCAGCGGCGAGGACTGGCATATTCTTGCGCCAGTGTCCAATGGAAGCGCCAAAGCCGTGAATCAGCACTAGAGGGCGACCTGTGCCCATGACTGTGTACTGAATCCGGTAGCCGCGCCAAGTCCAGTTGAGTTTTTCAAAAGTGCTTCCTGTTTTTAGCTGCTGAGTCGTCACGATAATTATTAAGATTCCTTAACTATTTTTCTATCGTAATAGTCTCTATCATTAAAAAGAGATAAACCAGGGAACATCTAACCGACTTGAAAAGTCACGCTACCCGTTTTGTTTAGGTGTGAGAAGAGATTAATGAAGCGAAGTTCCTTGGTATTTTTAGGCAGCCTGGTTTTTGCTGCTGCCGGTTTAAGTATGACAACGGTTGCCCCTGCGATCGCGCAAGTTGGACAAACAACGGGCAATCTGCCCTTATCGGGTCGAAATCTGCTCAGCCAAGCAGAAGACGATACCGCCCAGCTGCCAACAGCGGTTGCTGAAGCTGTTTTAAAGGATGCTGCCCAACGGACAGGAATGCAAAGTTCTGACTTAACCATCCTTCAGGTGGCGAAGCAAACTTGGTCAAATGGTTGCTTGGAGTTAGCAGAAGCAGGTGTTGCCTGCACCGAGGCACTGGTTCCCGGCTGGTTGGTACTGGTCGGTAGCGCCAAAGAACAGGGATTTTGGGTTTATCGCACCAATGAATCTGGAACGGTGGTGAAGTGGGATGAAGCAGCGACCCAGACGCTGACGGCTCGACTCCGGTCGGAAAGTACCACCACTGGGCAACAGACAACAACCCGTCGCACGGAAACCACCGAGCAAAGGAGTACCGTCCGCACAGAACAGCGGTCTACGGTGGCAATGACCGAATCCGCAGGCAACTTTAGTCTTGCCGTTCTGCAACCCGCAGGCAGCCTCACAGAGGTGATTACTCGCGTATCGGTGAAGTCGAAACAAGGCAACAGCTATGCCCAAGAGCAGTATCTCGGCGACTTCAGATACAAAATCAAGCAAAAAGCGAAGTTTGTCAAAGGTGTGAATCCGGGCGATCGCGTGGTGGTGCGTCTATACGACCAAAATCGCTTGATTGGCTACAGCGAGTTTGAATGCTTGTCTGAAAACGCCGCCGTTAACCTAATTTTGTCAGAAAATCCGTCTGAAACCCGCGTAGTGCGGACTGTGTACGGCATTGATGCCGACATGGATGGCAACATCGACAGCGGTACCACCGCCTACAACTACTACACCCAAATCGACTCTCAGGAACGGGTAACATTCCTGAGCAGCGTCGAGCAAATTAACGTCAGCCAGTTCCAATCGAGCGAGATTTCGACCTCGGCAGCAACTAGCGTTTATTCCAGCTCATTTACCAGCGGTGAATCAATGCTGGCGGGTGAGAGTATGAGCGTTTACAGTTCAGGAATGGCTGCCTTGCTAACATCGGCTCCGGGTCAGCTGGTGCAGGTGATTGAGGTAGAAGCCGATAACGCTACCTACGAAGTCAGCCAGCTGCTGGCAAGATATGCAAACGTGGGAGTCACTCGAAACATCCAGACGAGCTTTCCCGATGTCCCGCAGGGCTACTGGGCAAAAGATTTTATTGCCCAACTGGCGGAGTTAGAAATTATCGAAGGCTTCCCCGATGGTCGCTTCCGACCGGATCAGCCGGTGACCCGCGCCCAATTTGCGGCGATGTTGCGGAAAGCGTTTGAGATGAATAAAGTGCGGAATGCGATCGCCTTCCGGGATGTCTCCTCCGATTACTGGGCGTACAGTGCTATCCAAGAAGCCTATGAAATGGGCTTTTTAGGCGCTGTTTCCCGCAATGCATTCAACCCCACCCAAAAGCTTTCTCGTCTGGATATCTTAGTGGCATTGGCGAAGGGAATGAACTATTCTTCTGCCAGTACCACCACCCAGACGCTGCTGCAAGTTTACAGCGATGCCGCTAGCATCCCTAGCGACGTCCGCAGTTTGGTTGCGGCGGCAACAGAACGGGGTCTGGTGGTGAACTATCCCAATGTCCAGTCACTCAAACCCAATCAAGTCGCCACCCGTGCAGAGGTGTGTGCTTTCCTCTACCAAGCCTTAGTCAGCACTGGGAAGGCTCAAAACATCGCCTCGCCATACGTGGCGGGAGAAGGTGCGAAACCCCCCACAGTGCGCGAAGTTGATACTCCCAAGCCAGAAAACGTCCCTGGCGATAACCGTGAGGTAGAGGGGAGCGAACGCACGAATCAGCGTCAGAATTGCAACCAAGGGGTCGGTAATGGGCCAGAAGGTTGCGATCCAGGCAATTCCAATCGGAACCAGCCCAGTAACGACGAAGGAGCAGGCGCAGCGCCTGGCAGTCCGGGTCGTCAGGGTCGGTAATCGTTAGTCTGACGACTAAAGAAAGCCGCAGCTATCCAAATTGGATAGCTGCGGCTTCTATTCGTTCAGCGTTTATGTTACTCATTAGCAATATTATTTCCCTTCTGGTTTACATAAACTTCTCTACTTGGAAAAGGGATAGTAATTTCTTCTTGTTGATAGCGTCGGTGTAATTTTTTGATAAATTTATGCTTGGCAATTCGTTGGTTTAGAAATTCATTAACTCTAAGAAACACTGTAAAATTAATACTAAATTCTCCAAAGTTTTGATATAAGATAAAAGGCTCAAAATCAGAAATATCGGCTGCTAATTCTTGCATTACTTCCTTAGCAACTTCAACCGTTATTTCTTCAACGTGTTCCAAGTCGCTATCGTAACTAACACCTACTTGAATTGGTAAAGTTATTTCTTTCGCTGGTAAATGGTAATTCGTAAAAATGGCAGAAGCCAGTTTTGTATTAGGCACAACGACTAGATTATTTGGCAGTTCTCTAATCACCGTATTCCGCCAAGTGATATCGGTAACGTAACCTTCTTGTCCCGTCTCTAGTTTTACATAGTCGCCAGTTCTGACTTGTCCAGAAATAATCAAATATAATCCTGAAAATAAGTTAGACAGGGTATCCTGAAATGCCAAAGCAACTGCCAAACCGCCAATTCCCAAGGTTGCCAAAATAGGTGTAATGGAAATCCCTAGCGTTTGCAAGATCATCAAGATTCCCAAAACCAGAACGACAATTTTGGCTAGGTTAGATAGTAATGAAGCTGAAACTCCGGGTGTTCTTTGACCAAATATCGTAACAAAACTCGCCGTCAGTCTGGCTAAAACTAAGGTGACAGAATAGAGGAAAATAACAGTCAGAATATTCTGAAAAATGCCAGAAATCCGGTCAGGAATAACCTGATTTAGTTGAAGGGTAAAAATGGCTCCGTAAAAGCCAGCAACAATCAACCAAATTTTGGGGATACCACGCAAGGAATGAAAAACGATTTCATTCCCTGGCAACCGAGTTTTAACAGCAATTCTTTTGAGTCTGGGAAGAAAAAATTTATCAAAAATTATCCCAACGAGAAATCCGCTAAGAATAAAGGCAATCGGGACAATCCATTGCTTCATGTTGATAGTTTTATCTCAAATCTATTTGTATATGTTATGAGACTGGTGATAGGGGCAACTCTGGAGGTTGCCCCTATCGCGGCTACACATCGCAGCTAGACAATTGTAGAGACACGATTTATCTCATCTGCTGGCGCGACCTCTAGAAAAAAGATACAGCGTAGTTACGACAATTGTTGCTTCAACTGATCGATCAACTGTCTCAAATTTTCTGGGCTGAGAATGGCTTTCACTTCCAACTGTTGCTGAGTATCTCGCAGAGTGAGGATGTGGTTTTCACCTTCCTTGGCAGCAAATTGCAATTGGGGAGATTTAAATTCAATCTTTTGATAGGTGATTTCTGGTATCCCTACCCGAATGACAAGTTCTTTTTGAGATTGGGGATAGATATAAAGTTGCTGGCGAAGGGTATCAAGTTCGAGTTTGGTAGGCGTAGTGCTGCGTTCTCGATCTTCGTTGATTTTGCGCCAGTAGAGAGTGATCCCGCGAATCTCAGGGATTTGAATCTCAAATACTTCGTCAAAGCGTTGGGGTTCCCAGTCGAGTTCGGTAGCATCGCCCGTTTGAGGAATGATTCGCTGTCGCCACGTGATTTTATTGTCGATGAGACTTGCCCACCATTGGCGGATGGTTGCGAAGTTGTTGGTATTGTCAGGATTATTGCTGCCCTGTTCCCAGACGATTTTGTGTTGCATTTTCTCTCTTCCCTCCCCATCGCTTGCTGATTTCTCTTCTCTCCATCCAGTTTAAACTTCCTCCCTTGCCGGGAGTTGCTGTGACACGAAGATGTCGAGGTGTTGTATACGGCGTATCTACAGCGATCGCTCGCTTGCCTTATCTTCAAGTCTAAAATCGGATGAATTTTGGGTGGGGAAGAGATGCTACGCCAGATTTTGCGATCGCTTCTAAATCTACCTTGAGCAGGTTTCGTCATACACTCTATATTGGTTCTCAGTCCGCGCCAGCGGGCTTTGTTTAAAAGTTCTCGCAACTTCTACTTCCTTGCTTCTGAAGTAGGGTTGGCATAGCTGTGATTTAAATCGCCAGGTATGGTGGCAATATGTTTACTCTTCCGATGAACCTGTTATTTCTTCCTAGCCTGGATCTATTTGTTTACCACCTGAGAAACGGCTTGGGAGACGATGCAGAGCAAATCAACCAAAATCAGCTCGCGTTTTGGGATAACTTCCCGTTAGAATTGCAAAGAATTCTTGTCGCTGCTGACGATTCAAATTATAACGATCCAGAATATTTAGAATTATTGCGCCTAGCGGGGGAAACTGAAGCTTATTATACTTTTCAAGCTCGCACTGAAGGATATCCAGTCAAAGGCTTTTATTATCCCGTGCGATTTAGCGATAGTTATGGGCTTTTGTTTAATTGCCACATTAATGATCGAGACTATCTGCAATCTTTTAAATGCTTTCCTACCCTCAAACATCTTGCTGCTGATAAACAAGGCAATCTTGGAAAAACCTGGATCGTGTCTGGGATTTTACCTCGTAACTGTGAAACCCCTTTAGAATGTCTCGCCCAAGAAGCTTACGAAACTTTGAAGTTTGGGAGATGGAAACAACAAAAGCCAAACAAAGGAAAGTTTTTAGGGGCAACCGTTTTTGAAGTTTGGCTATCTCCCCAGCGTTGGGACATGGAAGAGAATCACCATGTTTTGGTTATCTTTTATCCCGATGTAGCCGCCGAAACTGAAGCTGCTAAATATTCTGAGGTCTGGATGCAGTTGTTTTACTACCGCAATAAAATTATTTGGTCTTATTGTGAAGCTCAGAAACTCAGACAGCAATTGCAAGAGAATTTCGGCTATATTTTTCAAGCGGGTGAAATGCTCAAGCAGGTACCGTTAAAAGAATTGCAGAGAATTTTAGAAGTCAATATAAAAATATTGTCCCAGTATGCTTCAGACTTAAATCATCTAGAAATTCAATTGCACGCGATTGAAACCTATCAGAAAAAATACCAAGAACATTTAAATTACCTGCTTCAAGAAGCTAGCAAATATGGAGAAACCGAGCTGCATTTTTTGGCACAATTCAACCAAATAGTCAAGCAATACGAAATTCAAATCCAACAAGATCGTGCCAGCTTTAGCCCTGCATTGAGAGTGCTAGAAGATGTGATTAACACGATTCGAGGCATCGTCGAGATTGAACAAGCTAAGCGCGATCGCAATCTGGAAAATATTATCGCCGCTGCCAGTCTGGGAGTGGGAACCGCCTCAGTCGCCGCCTCTGCTTCCTCGGCGTTGGTAAAAGATTTTACCCAGCCTTACCCTAACCAAATCGACAACCAACTATCCGCAGTCATCCCCTTGGCGAATCTGGTTATTGTCATCTTGTTCAGTATTGGTTTAGGTTGCCTGGTTAGTGGGTTTGCCTGGAAAATTTTGCGATCGCGTAGCGTCTGAGGAAAATTGCCTCGGAAATCCTCTCTTCCTTTGCCGCTTGGCAGTTCAAAATTTTAAATATGGACTTGCCAATTATTTACCACCCGGATTATGTCGTACCTCTCCCAGAAGGGCATCGCTTCCCCATGCCCAAATTCAGCAAACTCTACGAAATGCTCTTAAGCGATCGCGTAGCGCATCCAGAGCAAATTCATCCGCCCGAACCTCCTCCACTAGCGTGGATAGAACTCGTTCACACCCCAGAATATGTCCGAGCATACTGTGAAGGCACCCTCGATGCCAAAGCCCAGCGAAGAATCGGATTGCCCTGGAGTCCCGCATTAGCAAATCGTACCTGCGTGGCAGTAGGCGGTACGATTCTCACCGCTAAACTGGCACTCAGTCACGGTTTAGCTTGCAATACTGCGGGGGGTACTCATCACGCCTTTCCCGGTTATGGTTCTGGTTTCTGTATTTTCAACGATTTAGCCATTGCTGCCCGCGTGCTTCAACATCTGGGACTGGTGCGTCAAATCCTGATCGTGGATTTAGATGTCCATCAAGGAGACGGTACCGCCGTGATTTTCCAAGAAGATAGCAGCGTCTTCACCTTCTCGATGCACTGCGAAGTTAACTTTCCCGGAACCAAACAACAAAGTGACTTAGATGTTCCTCTCCCGATTGGGATGGAAGATGACGCCTATCTGCAAACCTTGGCAAAATATCTCCCAGATTTGCTCTCACAAGTCAAGCCGGATCTCGTTTTATACGATGCTGGCGTCGATCCTCATGCTGGCGATCGCTTGGGCAAACTCGCCCTCACAGACACCGGAATCTTCCGCCGGGAAATGCAAGTTTTGAGTACCTGTGTGGCACTCGGCTACCCAGTCGCCTGTGTGATTGGCGGGGGTTATGCTGACGATCTTGACTCCCTCGTTTATCGGCACTCCTTGCTACACCGAGCCGCCACCACTGTCTATCATCAGTACCAACTTTGATGCCAGACTAAGGGCAGAGGAGCCATTTCGTCTTCCTCGATACACTTTTTAACGGTAGCGGTATCCCGTGTCCGTACTTCGTACTCACTCATCTGAGGAAAAACCCCTTGCTATCAAAAGGCTTTGAAATTGAAATGTATACCGGCACCCCCAATGGTGACATTGTGGGTTTATCCGATCGGATTGTGGCAGACCTAGACGGGTTCATGCGGGAGCCGGATAGCCGCAACGTGGAATATATCACAGAACCCTTTTATTGTTACGACCGATTATTGTGTGCCTTGCTACGCCCTAGACGGCAACTCCGAGAGTATCTAAAACGCCTGGGAAATTACACCCTGATTCCGGGGAGTACGCTGTCTTTAGGCGGCAGCGATCGCTTCTGGCGATCTGACCCTAGCAATCCTTACCACGACTACATTGAGAACACTTACGGCACCAAAGTTGTCACCGCCAGCGTCCACATCAACATTGGCATCAGCGATCCCGAAACCCTGATGCGGGCGATTCGCCTTGTCCGCCTAGAAGCACCCTTATACCTCGCTCTCAGTGCTTCTTCCCCGTTTTTGGATGGGAAAGCCACTGGCTATCACTCGACTCGCTGGGGACTGTTTCCAAAAACCCCAGCCCACGTTCCCTTATTTGAAAGCCACGCCCACTTTATCCAGTGGACGAAAGCCCAATTAGCCGCCGGGACAATGCAAAATGTCCGCCACCTCTGGTCATCCGTGCGACCAAATGGCAACCAGCGCCCCTACGACCTTAATCGCCTAGAACTGAGAATTTGCGACCTAATCATCGATCCGGTTGCCTTGTTGGCGGTTACAGCCTTGCTAGAAGCCCGACTTTTGCAGTTGATTGATGACCCTAGCCTCGATCCCCTGGAAATGAGTCAATTGTCTTCACAAGACTTAATTACCCTGACTGACGCCAACGAAGACGCCGCCGCCCGTCAAAGTTTGGATGCAACTCTGAGACATTGGCAAGACGGCAGACCGATTCTGGCGCGAGATTGGATTGAAGAAATAACCGGCGAAGTTTGGGATCTGTCTAAACAGATGGGCTTTCGCTGTTTCTTGTCACCCCTGAAAAAGATTCTCCGGGAAGGAAATTCGGCTCAGCGATGGTTAAATCTCCAAAACCAAGGTTTTGACACTTCCAGCGTGATGATTGACGCCATTCAAGCGGTGGCAGACCAAGAGCGCGAACTGGAAGACAAATTGTGCGAGAGCCTAGTTGCCTGAAGCACTTGAAGGATCGAGAATGAAGCTTGAAGGCAGAGAATTATCCTAAAGCCTTCATTCTTTATCTTCGATCCTTCCTAGCCCCTGATTTCTTTTTTTGCCTTTTTATGGCTTAATTTATTGGCTAAAAAGAATCATTCGGGAATTAGAATATTTAATCAATTTGATCTGGGTGAGTCATATAACAAATATGTATAGGTTCATGTCTCTTTGGGTATAATTTGAGTTTCCAGCGTGGATTTTAGTGTTAGAGCCAGAGTAATTAGTAAGTCTCATGCCGTTTGTTGTTCTCTACAAGCCGCAAATTCCGCCCAACACCGGCAATATTGCCCGTACCTGTGCTGCCACTGGGACGGAATTGCATTTAGTCGGGCCGTTGGGTTTTGACATTAGCGATCGCTATCTGAAACGTGCCGGTCTGGATTACTGGCCCTACGTCAATCTGCACCACCACATTGGTTTAGAGGATTTTCAGGCATTCCATCAGCAGCGAGGGGGACGATGGATTGGCTTCAGCGTTTCGGGAAGGGATAACTACTTGAAGTTCGAGTTTCGGGCAGATGACTGGCTATTATTTGGTAGCGAAACAACTGGATTACCTCCAGAAGTTCTCGCCCTTTGTGCCAATACTGTCTATATTCCAATGTCACAGCCGCACGTTCGGAGCCTGAACCTTTCTGTTAGTGCCGCAGTCGGTTTGTTTGAAGCGCGTCGCCAACTGGGGATTTTGTCCTCCTGAAGGAGGCAAACAAGTCCTTTGCTCATTGCGTGTTATCAATCTTTAGTCAGGTGTTCGCAGATTGAGTTAAAGGTTAGAAATTTGGTTTGACCTTTTCTCTAGGAATCTCAAACGTGTTAACCGGCAACTGTTTGTGACCATTTCTGGCTGAGCTTTCCCTATGACTTCTTGCTCAACACTCGGTGACGAATGACTCTTTTCCCTTTCTTGAGAGAGTTTCTTTTACGTCCTTCAGCTATCTAGAATACCGAATGAGCGCGGCTTAGATAAGAAATTTCTATGAACAACAGAGTAACAACGGGAAATTGATTGATAGATTTTTTTATCCAAAATCTTTCAGTGCTGAGCCTCTAAAACAACCTCGAATCAATCTTTAGGAAGATTTTTAGTAAATATGCGTCGGTATGCTCTATGCCATTTGTCAGAGTTTTCTCCATGATTCTACGGTTGTTATTCAAGGCAAAATCAGCTTAAAGTCTCATGTTGTAATGGATCAACAGCAGGATGCCAACAACGAAAAAGTTGTTTTCTCAGTCTTCCGGAGTAAAGCAAGTCAAGCAAGTATGTTCCAATATGCACGCCTTAGAAAGGAATACACCATTGACTTGCCAGCTCTTGACAAAAGGCTCCTGATTAACGCAATGATGAAGTCTTCAGCAGGGTGGGTCAAATGTAGGTCGTGCATGATTAAATTTTCCCAGTCATGTAAACTTGTCTAAATCAAAAAAGCAGGGTAATCTTGCCTAGGTATGATTACCGGCAGTGATCCTAATCACTTTTTGATGTGATTTGTCCCATTGACTGGTAAAAAACAATCATTCAGGGACAGTTAAGCGCTCGTCATAAGTAGGAGGTCGTGTTTGAAACGCCCATTCACGCACAAGATTAAATCAGTTCCTTCCTGTGCAGCAGACAAAGATGCGAAAGCGAATCTGTCCGCAGGAAAGCTTTCCGGGGGAGAGTCAGGTTTATTGAAGCCAATTTCTCCAGAGGTTAACCGTCGGGCTCGCACCTCTGCCGCCATGATTGGATTGGCAATCTCAATGGGCACCTCCAGCCTATTGCTGCCGCAACAAGGCGATGAAGCAAAGGCAGCCGATCCGGTCGCCACAGAGCCGACTGTTACCAAAGCTCCTGCTGCAACAGATATTGCTGTTGCCGCTCCTACCTCAAAAGTGGAGCCAGAAACAACTGCTTCAGTCGCAGCAATAAAGCCGGAATCCAAATCTGTCGCTGCTTCCCCAAAGGTAGTAGAGCCGGAATTCACATCTGAGGCCGTTTCCCCGAAGGTGGAGCTGGACGCTAAAGCAGAATCGAAACCAGCACCGCGCGTTATCGAACACAAGGTGCAGCAGGCACAGACAATTTGGCAATCGTCGAAGAACTATGGGGTAGAACCTGCCGCGATCGCCACTTCCAACAACATCAAGTCCAGCTCAGCTCTTCCATCTGGGCAAGTGGTGAAAATTCCTTCAGTGAACGGTATTGTTCACGAAGTTAAGCTGGGCGATACCGTCGAAAAGCTATCTGAGTCTTATGGTGTTCGCCCGATACAGGTGCAGCAATCATCTGGAGCGACAACATCGGATGGACTGCCGGTGGGTCAATCAGTCACGATTCCCGGCAACGTAAATGAGCTATTAAAAGCAAGACAAGACGCTGCCATGAGCCGCTTAAAGGAGCAGCGGAGCCGCTTGCAGAACAGTCTGGCGGAGTTGCGGTCTGAGGAGACGACAAAAGCATCTGCTGGTCAATTAGAGGTCACTGAAACAGCCCAAATTGATAGCTCTGAAGCTGCTGAGGTGGAAATAGCTGCTCCTAGAGTGCAAATTCCGGTCGCGGTGCAGATGCTAGGGGAAAACGCCCCCAATCAGGTAATCAACCAAGTACCGTCCGTACCACGCAATATCGCGGTGCAGATGCTAGGGGAAAACGCCCCCAATCAGGTAATCAACCAAGTACCGTCCGTGCCACGCAATATCGCGGTGCAGATGCCAGGAGAAAACGCCTCCAATCGGGTGATTAACCACCTCCCATCGGCACAGGCACGGGAATCGCTAGAAGCATCCCCGCAGGCGATAGGGGTGAATGAAAGCGTACCAATCCCAGTACCGACCGCGACTAACCAAGCGCTGCCAATCCAGACAGTGGCACCCGTACCGATTGCCGTCGTCGAACCTAATGGGGTAACGGCAGATGTTTACCAGGTCAAGGCGGGAGATACGGTGGATGCGATCGCTCGCATTCACGGCGTTTCCAGAGGAGAACTGCTGCGGATAAATCAGTTAGATAACCCGAACATGATTCGAGTGAATCAAGCACTGAAAATCCCGAAAAAACAGACTGTAACTGTAATTCCTGGTTTGAACGCTGCACTTAGACAATCCAAGTCTAATGTTGCTGTACCGAATCTCTCCGTTCCTACTTTGCCAACGGCTGTTCCCTTACCCGTCGCAGCAACACAGGTACGGGTGCAAAGTAGTGCTAACGTACCTATCGTCAAACCAATGTTAGTAGCGGGTAATCCGTTACCCATTGCCACACCCGCTGCCACACCGATTGCCGAGAGGAACCAAACTCAGTCTGCTGGCTTGAAGCAAAACTCTGAGTACAGCACCCAGATTGAGAAACTACGGGAAGACATCATCAAACTACGGCAGCAGTATCGTACCCAGCAAAACGGGGATACCGCTAACTCACAGAACGTTCCGGTTGCTAACATCTCGGTGCCAGTGACTCCCGCATTCGAGCCGGTTGCACCTGTCGTCAACAAACCGTTGCAACGTTCTGAATACTCGACTCCGATCAATCCAGAATTCAGCCCAAATCGTTATAACGAAGCCGTACAAGCAGAAATGCAAAAGCGGCAACGGCAACAACAGCGATCGCAGGCGGCAATCGAAATCAAAGTGCCCCCACCTGCTGCACCACGGGCTAGAACCCAGAAGCCATTGGTGGCAGCAGCGCCCTCCGGAGCGGACACTTATAACCCGACACTCCGGCCCCCCTTCGGACAACAAGTTGCTCCAGAGTTACCGCCCCTCCCTGGTCCAAATCCCTACCTGCCGGATAGCCAAATCCAATTCAATGGCTACATCTGGCCCTCAAAGGGCGTTTTGACCTCTGGTTATGGTCGGCGCTGGGGACGGATGCACAAGGGGATTGATATTGCGGCTCCGGTTGGCACACCCGTCGTGGCGGCAGCTCCTGGTGTCGTAGTCTATGCACGCTGGAATTCAGGTGGTTATGGAAATCTGGTGGACATTCAGCATCCGGATGGCAGTTTGACTCGCTATGCCCACAACAACCGGCTCCTGGTTCGCGAAGGCGAAGCAGTTGAGCAAGGTCAGCAGATTTCTGAGATGGGCAGCACCGGACGCAGCACTGGACCTCACCTTCACTTTGAGTTACATCCATCTGGAAAAGGAGCTATCAACCCAATAGCTTTGCTACCTCGACGCTAAAAAAAGGCAAAAGACAAAGCAAAAGACAAAAGAAAATATATTCTTTTGTCTTTTTTCTTTTCTTGCGTGAGGGATAGCAATAATCACGCCAGTATGCTAGGATGATAAGGTTGTTCAAGAAAACTTGGCTCTGTAGCTCAGTGGTTAGAGCAGGGGACTCATAAGCCCAAGGTCGCAGGTTCAAATCCCGCCAGAGCCATTTTAAAAGTTATGAAAAGCTAGGACTGAGGAATGAGTAGGCTTGCGATCGTACTCATTCCTCGGTGCTAATCAGTCAGAGTAGTGCCGGATGAGTTCGGCAACAGACCAAGCTTGAGCGATCGCTCCTTGAGCTGCATGAGGCGGATCGCCATCAAAAATTTCCGAAACCGAACCCAGGCAGGCTGAGGACTGCAAGTGTTCAATCATCGACTGCCAATCAAAAGGGACGGGTTCTGAATCGTAGAGGCGCTTCCAGGCTCGGATAAAGGGGCCAATCAGCCAACTCCAAACCGTACCTTGGTGGTAGGCGCGATCGCGATATTGAGAATTCCCAGCATACGTCCCCACATAGCGGGGATCGGCGGGGTCGAGACTGCGGAGACCGTAGGGTGTCACTAAGCGATCGCCTGCTACCTTGAGGACAGACCGCCCTTGCTCGGCAGGAAACCCGCAATGATAGAGCGAGAGCGCCAAAACTGCATTCGGACGAATTGTGGGGTCTCGCACATCATCCGGTGCGATCGTATCGTAGAAATATCCCAGAGTCGGATTCCAGAACTTTTGCAGCGATCTCTTCACCTGTTGCGCCTGCTGAATATAGCGTTCTCGCTGGTTAATCCGCTTCTGTGAATTTGCTCCCCCTTCCCTGACTAACAATTCTGCCCACCGGCTAGCCCAACATAAAGCAGAGTACCAGAGAGCATTAATTTCTACAGGTTTACCCCGACGAGGCGTTACCGGCTGACCATCAACCACCGCATCCATCCAGGTAAGCGCCACTCCTGGCGCATCCCAGGTAACTAGCCCATCCGTGGCATCAATCCGGACATTGTAGAGGGTGCCAGCCATAAAGCTTTTGTAAATCTGCCGCACCACAGGATATTGCTGAACCAGAAAATCCCAATCCTGCGTTGCTTCTAGGTAAAGACCCAAAGTTTCAATCCACCACAGCGCAGCATCGATACTGTTGTAAAATGGCTCAGCTCCAGTATCTGGAAACGCATTCGGAATCAAACCATTCCGACAATAGCGCCCAAAAGTTTCCAGCAGTCCCTTCGCCAACTCATAGCGCCCAGTCGCTAAAGCTAGTCCTGGTAGAGCAATTAGCGTATCGCGTCCCCAGTCATTAAACCAGGGGTAGCCAGCAATCACAGTCGGGCCAGCAATGGAAGCGCGGTAGACAATAAATTGATCGCCTGCTCGCAACAGATGCTGCCAAATATCATTGTCAATGGTTGAGGGTTCGTTGCCATGAACCCTCAACAAGGGACGGCGAAGCGCTTTCAGTCGTTGTTGCTCAACCTGCACTGCTTGCTCAAAGTCTAGGGAACTGAGCTGTGATTGTTTAGAGTTGCATAATCCCACTTTCGCTTCTAGGGTGAGGGAGTCTCCCGGTTGTAGGGGTACTGTCAGGTATCCAGGGCTGTAGAGGTCTTCCTTGTCGCCCAATCCCCGCCGTTTCTCTTCTGGATAGTAATAATGCCAATACCAAACGGTGTCTGGTTGATAGCGACCCTTACTCCAGCGCAATTGCCAGGGAGTCCCAGTCCAGTCAGGACGCATCCCTTGCAAGCAAATTTGCTTTTGACCGACTAATTGCGAGAAGGACAATCCGGAAGCGCCGGATTGCTGGTGGTGAAAGTCGCGATCGCCAATTACCGGGCGTAACCTCAGCGTAGCCAACTCAGTGCCTTCATAGCGGTACTGAATCAAAATCCGGTGACAAAACTGGGGAGTGCCTAATTGCTCAGTCTCGTTCCCGCTACTTACGCTCTGTGAGCTACTTTCTACTAAGCCATAGGGCATCACCAGCTGCCTGCTTAGCTGCCAGTTATCTTCACCCCAAACCCAACGGGGAAAGGGGTCAATGTCAAAAGAACGCAATAACTCGTAGCCCAAAGGGTCAATTTTTCCATCTATCCAGAAATTTGTCCCTAGTGCAAATACCCGTCCTCCTACATCCAAACTGGCATCCAGGTGAGACAGTAATAAAGTGCGCTGACTCGGCGGATCGAGGGCGGCAATTAACCAACCGTGATAAGTCCGAGTCCGAGCATCACAAACCGTTCCACTGGCAAAACTTCCTAACCCGTTGGTCAGCAGCCACTCGCGCGTATCCAAATTCTTCATTCCTACTCAAACTCGTTATGAGTATGATATAGTTGTTACAGTTCGTAAATTAGCTGTCGTTGCGTCTAGGGTAGACCTCAACTAGATTACCCTTGACTCAGCACGAGTCAATGCAAAATCTATTCCATTTAAGGAGAATCTATTCATGACCCACCACACAGAAGGCTGTCTTCGGGTTGGACAAACCGCCCCGGACTTTACCGCAACCGCTGTGGTCGATCAGGAATTCAAGACCATCAAACTGTCTGACTATCGTGGCAAATATGTAGTCTTGTTCTTCTATCCTCTTGACTTTACATTCGTTTGTCCTACAGAGATTACAGCTTTTAGCGACGCTTATTCAAAATTTCAGGATCTCAATACTGAAATCCTTGGTGTCTCTGTAGACAGTGAATTTTCCCACTTGGCATGGATTCAGACAGACCGCAAGTCCGGCGGCGTCGGCGACCTAAACTATCCCCTCGTTTCCGATATTAAGAAAGAGATTAGTGCTGCTTTCAATGTCCTCGATCCAGAGGCAGGCATTGCACTCCGGGGGCTGTTCATCATTGATAAAGAAGGCGTGATTCAGCACGCTACGATTAACAACCTGGCTTTTGGTCGCAACGTCGATGAGACTCTGCGGACGCTGCAAGCAATCCAGTACGTACAAACTAACCCCGACGAAGTTTGCCCCGCTGGTTGGCAACCCGGTGATAAGACGATGGTTCCCGACCCCGTTAAGTCAAAGGTCTTCTTTTCTGCCGTCTAACTTCCTAGTGTCGAGTTAGTTTCAGAACTGATTCAGTTTTGAATTAATCAAAAACCCCAACACAAGATGTATTGGGGTTTGTTTTTTTAGGCTTGCGATCGCGTTAACTCCTGTAACGCTGCTTGCACGATATCTAGATGCTGGTGATTGTATGCGATCGCTTTTTCATAATTTCCCAAGGCACAGCAAGCATTGACTAGCTTGACTAAAAGCTGCTCCTCTCCTCGGTGGTCTTGGATTTGCCGTACAATAGCTAAACTTTGCTCGTAGCAATCGATTACTTGGTTATATTCGCCTAAAGAATAGTAAGCACTTCCGAGACTTCTTAGAATTAAATCTTCGCTCTGACGGTTTTGAGTTGCTCGTGCAACTACCAAACTCTGTTGGTAGTATTCTACTGATTTAGCGTACTTTCCCAAAGAAGAATAAATACTTGCCAGACCTGTCAAAGCCGTCATTTCTCCACGACGGTAATAGAATGCTCTTGCAAGAGTCAAGCTCTGTTGTTTATACTCAATTGCTTTGGTGTATTCTCCCTGAAAATCGTAAACAAGTCCTAGACGTTCCAAGGCTGCAATCTCCCCTTGGATGTCTTGCCTTTCTCGTGCTATTACCAAACCTTGTTGTTGATATTCAATTGCCTGATTGTAGTCTTTCAAGGCACAGTAAGTAAAACTCAACCTTGCTAAAGCAAACTCTTCTCCTTGTCTGTCTTGAATCTCTCGTGCAATTACTAAACTTTGGAGGCGATAATCAATTGCTTTTTCATAGTCTTTTAGTAGTCTATCGTAAACATCACCCAAGCCCCCTAGAGCTGCTATCTCCCAACGGGGTTGTTGAATTTCTCTTGCAAACCTTAAAGCCTGCTGATAGTAGTCAATTGCTTTAGTATAGTCTCCCTTGCTACTGTAAGTATCTGCTAAACTACTAAGAGCCGTTGTTTCTCCCAGGCGGTGTAGTATTCTACTCGAAAGCCTTAAGCTTTTCAGGTAATACTTAATTGCTTCTTCATAGTTTCCTAGAGAATGGTGATAGACCATTCCCAAACCTTCTATAGAAACTATCTCCCAATGATGGTTCGGAATTTCCTGTGCTATTTTTAAGGCTTGCTGATAATACTTAATTGCTTCAGTCGGTTTTCCTAGGGAGTAATAAGTAGTCCCTAGACTATGCAAAAAGATCCAGTTCAACCGGGGACTTAACTTATTTAAAATATTGAGGTACAAATGTGTTTGTTCACGATAGTAACCCCAAGTACCTAGCTGCTTGTGTAATTCTTGCTCTGTAGGAGTGTTGAGGCGAGTAAACAGGATTTTATCAGCTTCTTCCCAGGCTTCTACTTCACAGAGATGGTGAAAAGCTTCCAGGTAGCCGCGCACTTTCTCTAGATTGTTTGCATCTGGATTGGGTTTGTACTTCGTTAACCAGTTAACGACGGCTCTGTAATGGGTGCGCTTCCAATGCGGCTGAATCAACTTAATGGCTTCTGAATTGATACCAAGCTCTGCCAAGACCGATTCGCTAGGCGGTAAGATGTTACTCATTTTATTAATGCAGTTTTTTTAAGTGTTCAAGTGCCATACTGCGGATTAAATTGTGCTGTCTTAGCAGGAATTGATCGTCTTCAACAACTTCCTCAACCAGATGGCGATTTCTTAACACATCCAGCGCCGCCTCTTGCTGGTCTTCATCACAGTCCCAATCTTCCAAGTGACTCAGCCAAAAATCTTCCGTTACTGCACAGCGATACACAGAAGCTTCGCAAAGCAATCGATAGGCATTGAAGACATCCTTTTTCAAGCGTCCAAAAGTTTTTTCTAGCCGCACTCGCACATTTTTTCTTAATTCACGGGTATATCGATCTAGCCGCCACTGGTCATTGGCTGATGCTGTTATTCCTTTCGTTTTGGCTTCCTCAATTGCCTTTTCAACTTTTTCAATTTCATGCCCTTCTTTGTTCCAATAAGCCACTACATTGCCATTAGAAGGGGGACTGCAAATTTCTCCAGAAATCACCCTCAATGCCAGGGGATGCCCTTCATAAGCAGCGCCAATCCGTTCTAGATACGGTGTGTTTGGTGAATCTGCGCCAACTTCTAGCCCAGTTTTATCGAACAGCTGCAACCGCTCTGGTTTTGTAAGTCCACTTAAAACGGTGCAATCCCAAAAGTTTTTGTAACGCGCTGGGATTTGCTCTGGTAAGTCTTGTGAAGTTAGGATCATTCGACTTTGGCAAGATTCAGCTGATAATAAACTTTCAAAGAACTTTGCCCACTCGTTATCCTTAAAATCATTCCAACCTTCTTCTTCATTTCCTTCCAAAATCGATTCCAGAGAATCTATCACTACTAGATACCGATTCTCTCGCAAGCGTTTAACTAACAAATTCAGCAAATAATTTGTATCTTGGCGGTTTTCTTGTGTAATGGCTTCTCCCCACTTTTCCAGCCATCGAGCTGCAACACTGGCAAAGTCTGAAGCTTGCTGCTCATTTTCAAAATTTTCTTGATGAAACTTAGTCCAGTCAGGCTGCAATTCCACTACTAATCGTTCAGCCAAAGCTGTTTTACCAATCCCCGCTATACCAACAAGGATTAATAGGCGACACGACCCTTGAATTTTTTCTTTAAGTTCGCAAACTACAGCAGATTGCAAGTTCATGAAGTACAGTAGCAGCAGTTTGTGAACCAGTTGCGTAGGTGTTTTGGATTGACTAAATCAAGTGCAGTAGCAAGCAAAGTATCAACCATTTT
>NZ_JAMPKB010000055.1:0-37198 GCF_039961925.1 Trichocoleus sp. DQ-U1
GTTCGACAATGAATATGATTTAGCCCTTGCTGTAATGGACGGCATGGAATCACGGAGTGAACAAGGGGGATATACGTTAGAGCGTTTTAGGTTTAAATCATCCTAGCTACTTAATAAATCTCTGCAAAGTTCCTCAAAATACATCATTTTTGTTTGTTCTTCTTCCCCTTGGCTCCCACTAGAGATGCAAAGCCTTGGTAAACGCCAATCATTAAGGCGAGGACTGTTACCATCGGGTGTCTGGACTTTGGCGGATCTACCCGTTGTATGGTGCTGGTAGAGGTTCCAGAGGAGCGATCGCCTTGGTCTTGTGCGGCAGCGGCTTTGATGTCGTCAGTGCGCGGTATTCCCTGCTTTGCCCTCGCTTCTTCACTAAGGGGTACGGCATTCTTAGAGGGGACAATTCGAGAGCCGTACTTGTTGGCGTAGACTTGAGTAAATTCGGCACCGAAAAAGAGAATCTGGGCGGAATAATTTACCCACAACAGCAGCACTACAAATGAGCCAGCTGCGCCGTAGGTTGAGCCGACACTGCCATTGCCTAGATACAACCCCAGTAAGTACTTACCAATGGTAAATAGTAAAGAGGTAATGGCGGCACCGATCCACACGTCACCCCAGGCAATTTTCGCATCTGGCAAAATTCTAAACATCAGCGCGAACAGCACCGTCACGACGCCGAAGGAGATGAAAAAGTTTAGGGCTTGCAGGAAGGGCAAACCGGGTATCAAGTGGCCCAAATAGTCGCCTACTGATGTCAAGCCGGCACTCAAGATCAACGAAACTAAGAGCAAAAAGCCGATGCCCAGTACCATTGCAAAGGACAAAAATCGGTCTTTGATAAAGCCTTTGATGCCGCGTCCAGGCTTGGGGGCGACTTCCCAGATGGTGTTGAGTGAATCTTGCAGCTGACCAAAAACGCCGGAGGCACCGAACAGGAGGAGACCAACGCTAATCAGAGTGGCAATTGTGCCTTCCTCTGCCTTGCGAGAATTTTGGATCATCTCTTGGACAGCTTCAGCACCCTGCTTGCCTAGCAATTCTCGAAGTTGCGTAACAATTCCCCCCTCAGCGGCTTCTTGTCCAAATACCAAAGCCGCGATCGCGATCGCAATAATGACTAGCGGTGCCAGAGAAAATACGGTGTAATACGCCAGCGCCGCCGCTAACCGCGATGCCTTATCTTCTTGCCATTCTGAAAAGGTGTCTTTAAGGAGTCCTACTATATCTTTTGGCTTCATAACTAACTTCTAGTCTGCACTACCACTCTTCTTTGAGTTTGCAGCGCCTTGTCGAGAAGTTAAAAGACCCGAAAGTTAGAGTTTGTCCAGAATTCCAGCTTACACCAGCCCTCGTTTTTTCAGTTTGGACAGTGCATCTTCAGCAGCAGCTTTCTCAGCATCTTTTTTGCTGCGTCCTTTACCTTCCCCGTAGGCTTTATCACCTACAAACACTGTGGCGATGAATTCTGGGGCGTGGGGTGTTCCGCCTGCTTGTTTTGTGACATATTTCGGTGGCGATGAGCCAAGGTCAGGGTCTGCTTGCACCCATTGTTGAAACCGATTTTTCGAGTCCACCTTGGAGAGAGACACTACAATATCCTCCGGAACGGAATCAAATAGTGGTTCTACAAAATCGCGGACTTTCTCAACATCTAAATTGTTATCTAAATAATAAGCGCCGACGACGGCTTCAAAGGTGCTGCTGAGTAAATTTGGATTATAGTAGCCTCCCTCGCGAATGGCACCTTGACCTAACCGCATTTTGAAGTTTAAACCAATCTCGGTAGCGAATTTGGCTAGCTGCTTTTCATCTACCAGCGCGGAACGCCTACGAGTCATTTGGTCTTCTCCCATTTGCGGGTGACGACGATAGAGATATTCGCCACTTAAGAAAGTTAGCAAAGCATCACCCAAAAATTCTAGACGTTCGTTGTTTTCGCACTCTCCGGAATTTTCATTGGCATAAGAACGGTGTGTAAGCGCATGAAGCAAGAGTTTTTCATTCTGAAAATATGGAAATTCCATTTTTATTTTTCCTAGTTTTGGGTAAATTAATTGCATGGAAATATCAGTACAAGTCATTGATGGCTATTAACTAGGTGAACACGAAAAAACCGCTCAATAGCGGTTTTTGGATAAACCCGGTTTCTATATCAAACCGAGTTTTTTGATAAGTAGCGATCGCTTGATTATCTAGCTTTTAGCAATCTGCTTAACTATACTAACAACATTTCTTCATTTTGCAATTTGATTTTCCCCTCTTTTTCAACAGCAGCAACAAATTTTTTAAACCGTGTAAATTTCGTACCGTCCTGTTTACGAATAGAGGAAACTCCTTGATAGTTAGGGAAATCTTGACTGTGACTCATCAGGCTGGCAATGATGCGATATGTTGTATGCTTACCTTTATTGACCGCAGTTTTGATAGCTTCAATAAGGCAGTCAACAGCATCATCGTAGTTGATATAAGACAGAACGCCATCTGTCTGAATCGAAGTATTGTTGCTAACTAGACTAAGCAACTCCTCTACAAAGTAGAATTTATCAGCACTCTTAATAAGCTCTTTACTTACACTACCTTGTTGAGCAAAGAATATGACTTTTTTCCCCTTTCCTTGTAACTCATCGAGTAAAATCTGACCGTAACAATCCCCAGTTACAAGGATTATTATATCTGAGCTATCGTTACTACAGTCTATGCACAATTTAATATCTACAGCGTTTTTGAAGCTCCGAGGAACATTAATACAGTCAAATTTCTGGTTTTCTAGCCTTGTTTTAGTTTTGTTTGCTCCACACCAATTACTATAAGCCTTTCGGTTGACTACAGCATCTCCTTGTAAACTAGCAAATCGCAACAAATAGTTCGCAAGTTTTACTTTTGGAACATTTTGGTAATCCCAATAAATTGAAACCGACTGTTGCTGCTGTTTTGTCCGTTTACAGGATGCTAGCTCAATATTTTTCATGCTAATGTGCCCAATTTTTTTTGTGGATTGGACAGCATCGATAAATCACGCATCTAGCGTCAGCAAAGCTTGGTTCAGGAATAAAAAATAATTATTTCCTATGACCAAACTCATAGTCCGAACGCAATTCTTCGTTGCTAAGATTAGAGTTGGCAGTCTCAGGCGCAGGATTTTGTAGTCTCCTACCAAGCGTCCAATCAACCAGTTGACCGGACATTCTGCTAGATTTTTGTCATCTTTCCAAATGCTTTGTCGGCTCGTTGACAAAGATCGAACTGAATGCTCAGTCAACTCGTTGACTAGACGCTCAGTAGAAGACTACAAAATCCTGTACCTGAGACAGCAATCAAAACTTCGCGCCTTTGAATGCGGATATTTTAGCTGTCTTTTTGCAGACTAGCATTGTCAGGATTCGGTGTCAAGGGCATTTCAGATTTATTTGTCAGAGCAGGACTTCGTTCTAATTGAAGGCGATCTCTTAGTCAGCCAGTAAGACATTGCGCTATGCTGAAAAGTTGGACTTGCGTCGCTTTTAAACTATGCCTGCATCTGTAGCTAACCCCGCCTTCCCCCTCGCTGCTGTTGTGGGGCAAGAAGCAATAAAAATGGCGCTGCTATTGGCAGCAATTGATCCCGGACTGGGAGGGGTAGCGATCGCGGGTCGTCGCGGGACTGCTAAATCGGTCATGGCACGCGCCTTGCACTCTCTCCTGCCCCCCATTGAAGTCGTCAAAGGATCGATTAGCAATTGCGATCCTGATTCTCCCAGCGAGTGGGATGACAAATTATTGGCAGAAGCGAATGCCCAGCCGGATGCTCCGATTGACGCGCAGGTGATTCCGGCTCCATTTGTACAAATTCCTTTGGGAATCACCGAGGATCGGCTGCTGGGTTCTGTGGATGTCGAGCAATCTGTTAAACAGGGGGACACGATATTTCAGCCTGGGTTACTGGCGACAGCACACCGGGGCGTCCTCTATGTAGACGAAATTAATCTACTTGATGAGCAAATTGCTAACCAACTGTTGACCGTTTTATCTGAAGGACGCAACCAGATTGAGCGGGAAGGGATTAGCTTTCAGCATCCTTGTAAGCCTTTATTTATTGCCACTTACAACCCGGAAGAAGGGCCACTGCGAGAACATTTGCTCGATAGAATTGCGATCGCGCTTTCCGCTGATGGCGTACTCGGTTTAGATGAACGAGTGCAAGCAGTAGAACAAGCTCTCGCCTACGCCAAATCTCCGGAACAATTTCTAGAACAGTACACCGAAGACATCGACAACCTCAAAACTCAGATTGTATTGGCGCGGGAATGGCTTAAAGATGTCCGGATTACCCGCGAGCAAATTGCTTATCTAGTTGATGAAGCAATTCGAGGCGGAGTGCAGGGACATCGAGCCGAACTCTTTGCGGTGCGAGTTGCTAAGGCTGCTGCGGCTTTAGAAGGTCGTACTAACGTGACGGCGGAAGACTTGCGCCGTGCGGTGGAATTGGTGATCGTGCCTCGCGCTACAGTCGTGCAGACGCCACCAGACGAAACGCCTCCGCCCCCACCACCACCGCCACCCCCCCAAGATGAATCTCAGCAAGAGCAGGATGAGCCGGATGAGAAGGATGAAGAGGAACCGGAAGAACCCCAGGAGGATCAGTCGAGTATTCCGGAAGAATTTGTCTTCGATCCAGAGGGTGTCATCCTCGATCCCACCGTGCTTTACTTTGCTCAGATGGCGCAACGTCACGGCAAGTCGGGCAGTCGCAGTCTGATCATTTCAGAAGATCGAGGGCGCTACGTCAAGCCAATGTTGCCAAAAGGCAAAGTGCGGAGAATTGCCGTTGATGCGACGCTCAGAGCCGCTGCACCCTACCAAAAGGCAAGGCGAGAGCGAAACGACGCTGCGATCGCTCAATCCCTCGGTGGTCAGGGAGGGCAAAGAGGAGATCGGCGGGTATTCGTCGAGCAGGGGGATGTTCGCTCCAAGCGCTTAGTCCGTAAAGCCGGAGCGCTCGTCGTTTTCGTCGTCGATGCCTCTGGCTCGATGGCGCTGAACCGAATGCAGTCAGCCAAGGGTGCAGTGATGCGCCTGCTGACGGAAGCCTATCAGAACCGCGACCAAGTGGCGTTAATTCCCTTCCGGGGAGAACAAGCCGATGTGCTGCTACCGCCAACCCGTTCGATTGCCTTAGCGCGGCGGCGTCTGGAGCTATTGCCTTGTGGCGGCGGCTCCCCTCTGGCTCATGGTTTGACTCAGGCAGTGCGCGTCGGGATGAATGCTCAGATGTCTGGAGATATTGGTCAGGTGGTGATTGTGGCGATTACCGATGGACGGGGCAATATTCCTTTAGCTCGTTCTTTAGGCGAACCGATACAGGAAGGGGAAAAGCCCGATATTAAAGCTGAATTGTTGGATATTGCTTCTAGAATTCGCGCTTTGGGGATTCAGTTGTTAGTGATTGATACGGAAAATAAATTTATTTCCACTGGCTTCGCGAAGGAATTGGCAAAGCAATCTGGGGGGAAATATTATCACTTACCCAAGGCAACGGAGCAAGCGATCGCTGGAGTGACCAGAGGCGCGATCGCAGATATGAAATCTCGCTAGTGCAAAAATCTCTAGGAACCCCACCCCCAACCTCTCCCCGCAAGCGGGGAAATCGGGGTTCCCTCTGGGGATTAGGGGCAGGGAGCCGGAGCCGCAGGCGATCGCGGGGTGGGGTTCTTTTATTACGGGTAATCAACCAGAGTTAATATCACTTCTCCCGATTACCAATTACCCATCTCAAAAACTCTTCACCGCCCTATATTTCGCTTCAACTGCTCAAGCTCGTCGTCCGCTTCCCAGTGCTTAAATTTAGCCTCTAATGGATCGGGACCACTGTTGATTGGGCGGTGGTAATTCTGATTCCAGCCAACCGTCTCCGCACGCTGCTGAGCTTGAGAACTTGTACGCGCTGCTTGCGCCTGAACGGCTTTAGTATGGACTTCCTGGCGGCGAACTTGAATTTGACGCTGTAGCTGTTTTGCTTGCTCGCTTCGCTGTTTAATCCCTTGCATCTGTCCCCAAAGTTGATTACCTTGACGTAGCAGGGCTGCTTCTCGCTCTTGGGCAGGCTGGACTAAATCGAACCTGTTGGCAGCTTTTGCCTTTTCAATCCGGACATGCCAGCGCTGAATTTCTTGAGCGGTTGAGAGGATTTCATCTTGTAATTTTTTCTCTTGCAGTTGCAGGTCTGCAATCAGCTTAAGGGCATCATCTTCTTGTTCCCGTAGCTGCTCCTCTAGCGCCTGTAATTCCAAATGAGGATTATTCCGCAAGAATTCTTCTAATCGGGTTTCTAAAAACCGGCTGAAATCGTCAAATAGACCCACTGCAAGAACTCCCACTACAGGTTTGTCATTATGTTAGCAATTAGGCGCGATCGCTCATCAGCCATTAGTCATTAGTCATTAGTAATAGACTTATGAGTGATCTCTAATGACTCATTTAAAACTTCTGCCCAACATAAACAGAACGGACTTCTCCGTTGCGTCGGATAACCGCTTCCTGATTCGAGATGGAAACCAAAGTCCATCCGCTAGAGCCAATGTTTTCGCCCACGCGGATGCGGTTGGCAACACCGCCGAAGTCAAATAGAGCAGCAGAGCGATCGCCCAATTCTAAGACTCCCACAAGCGTATGCGTCGCTGTAGGAGCCGGATCTGGGTTGGGTGCGGGTACTGCGGCTGGGGGCGCGGGGGGTGCTGGGGGTGCCAGGGGTGGTAAGGCAGGGATGGGAAGCCGAGGCATTGTGGCAGCCATCGGAGGCAGTGTCAGAGGTTTGGAACCCAATGGGGGTGCTGAGGGACGAACCGACGGTGCCGGACGACTGACTGGGGGTTTGGGACGCACTGGCGGCATCAAATTCACTGAGGGTGCGGGACGCACTGGCAGCATCGAACTCACTGAGGGCGCGGGACGCACCGGCGGTACCGGACGCCTTGGTAGTGATGGAAGCAAGGGAGGACGGACTAAGGGGGAAACGCCTTGCAGTCCTAGGGCAGATTGTGGAACTACAGACTGACTTTGGGGTGATGGATAGATGGGAATGTAGACTCTTTCCATAACACCCGATCCTCTCGCTGCCCCAGCCGTATTTCCGGGGACAGTTGTCACGGGCGGCAGATTAGTCCCTTGGGGCGCGGCGGCACTTCCCGTGCGTTTGTTCGCGTCAGCTTTGCGATCGATCACTTCAAGCGATCGCTGCATATAGTTCACAAACTGCTCATCTGCTTTAGACTGAACCTCTTGGCTGACGGGTGTAACCGTTGCGGGGGGAGAAAAGAGCCAATTGAGCCTGCCCTGGCTCACCAGCCACAGTAGCAATGTAGCTGCCGCCGATGTCAAAGCCAGTCCTAGCAGGAGTTTCTCGAATAATTTGCCTTCCCCACGATCCTTGTTGTCTTCGGGTTGAATCTCCTCTACGCTGATATCCAGCGCTAGAGGCGTTTGCACAATACTGCGGGGTGTATTGTCTGGTTGCTCCTGGAGCAGCTCCTCTGGTGGCACCCAGGTAGGGGGCAAGGTGACTTGCGAAACTTGGACAGGTTGTAAGGAGATATACTCTGACTGCGGCTGCTCTGGAGTTGAGATGCTACCGCCCTCCAAAACCCGGTCGATGTCTGCAAACAAGTCGTCCATCAATTGATCGGCATATTTGTCAACCGACCAAGGTTGGATAGAAGTGGAATTTGCCAAGGGTGCTGAGTCCCTCTGGTTATTGCTAACATCCTGAGTCATCGATTGCTCACTCTCGTGGCTACACTGAATCAACGATAAGCCTTAAGACATTTGATGGGGCTTATATCGGTACAGAAATTCCTAATTGTGGGACATTATTCCCTAAGGCAATCAGTTGTCAATGCTCCCTGACTGATTGGTTCAAAGAACGCCTTACTTCTAGCTTATATTTTCCCGTGGCGACCAAGCCAATTTTGTCGTTAAATTGGGCTTGACCCAGTTAGCAAACCATGCTTTTTGTCACTTGTCAATTGTCAACGGGTAGACAGGCGACGAATCTCGTCTCTCGGTCAGTTGTTGATGTTTTTACCACTCACTCAGGCAAGGAGGCGGTACCAAAAAAGCCTCTACGATGACTGGCTGCTAACCAAGGCGGTTTGCCGAGAGCGTAATTCTAGATATACCAGTAAAGCGTTGATATCAGCCGGATTGACGCCGCCAATTCGAGCTGCTTGACCAATCGTGAGCGGTTGCACTTGCGCTAACTTTTCACGAGACTCCTTCGAGAGAGTCTCGATCGCTGCATAATTTAGATCCGGCGGTAGCTGGCGGTTTGCATGACGGCTCACTTGGTCAATTTGGTGCTGCTGACGCTGGAGATACCCAGAGTATTTGAGATCGATTTCTGCGCCTTCTTTCTCCACGGAGTCTAGACTGGGGTTGCTCAGTCCGTAACGATCTAAGTCAACGTAATGGAAACCAGGGCGTCGTAGCAAATCAGCCAGAGTAATCGAGCCTTTGATGGCTTGTTGGGTGTCAGACGCGATCGCCTTCCCGATCTCATCATGCTCCTTAATCCGCGTCGAGTACAACCGTTCCTTCTCAGCAGCAATATTCGCTTGCTTGTGTTGGAACAACTCCCAGCGACGGTCATCAATTAAGCCGACTTCCCGACCCAGAGGCGTCAAGCGCTGATCTGCATTATCTGACCGCAGTAATAACCGATACTCAGAGCGGCTAGTCAGCATCCGGTAAGGTTCCCGCAAATCTTTGGTACACAGATCGTCCATCAGCGTCCCGATGTAACTGTGTTCGCGCGGGAATACAATCATTTCTTGATTGCGGACAAATCGAGCTGCATTAATTCCCGCTACAATGCCTTGAGCAGAGGCTTCTTCATAGCCGGTCGTGCCGTTAATTTGCCCAGCACAAAATAATCCCTCTACCTTTTTGGTCATCAGTGTCGGATAGCACTGGGTTGCGGGTAAATAATCATACTCCACCGCGTAAGCTGGACGCAGCATCGTACAGTTTTCTAGACCGGGGAGACTTCGCAACATTTGCAACTGCAAATTCTCTGGCAATCCCGTCGAAAAGCCTTGAATATACAGTTCTGGAATATCCCGTCCTTCCGGTTCAATAAAAATCTGGTGGCTTTCCTTATCGGCAAAGCGCACAATTTTATCTTCAATGCTGGGACAATAACGCGGTCCCTTTGCATCTACCCAACCGCCATAAACTGGCGACAGATGCAGATTTTCTCGAATAATCCGATGAGTCTCCGGCGTCGTCCGGGTGAGATAACAAGGCATCTGCTCCCGTTCCACCCAAACTGAGGGGTCAAAGCTGAACCACCGCACCTCCGTATCACCCGGCTGGGGTTCCAAATTAGTATAGTCTAGCGATCGCTTATCAACCCGTGCTGGAGTCCCCGTCTTTAGTCGCCCCGTTTCAAATCCGAGTCGATTCAAAGTTTCTGTCAACCCAACTGCGGCAAATTCCCCCGCACGACCCGCTGACATCGACTTGTTCCCGACCCAGATGCGACCCCCCAAAAAAGTGCCCGTCGTCAGGATGACTGCTTTGCAACCAAACGCCACACCAAAGTAAGTCTCGACGCCAATCACTTCATCGTTAGCGCCCATTACCAAATCTGTGACCATGCTTTCGCGGATTGTCAAGTTTTCCTGGTTCTCGACAATCTCCTTCATCACCGCCGCATATTCCCGTTTATCCGTCTGCGCCCGCAATGCCCATACCGCAGGCCCTCGCGACGAGTTCAGAATCCGCTTTTGTAGGTAGGTTCGATCCGCCATTTTCCCAATTTCCCCACCCAACGCATCGATTTCGTGAGTCACCTGGGACTTGGCAGGGCCACCGACTGCTGGGTTACACGGTTGCCAAGCAATTTTGTCCAGGTTAAGGGTCAGCAGCAGGGTACGACAGCCCAATCGTGCTGTAGCGAGGGCAGCTTCGCAACCGGCGTGTCCGGCTCCGACTACAACAACATCAAAAGCGTCTTGAAATTCTACGGGCGATCGCGTGGTCATGGTCATGGTAAGTGTCTGAGTAGCAAGGACTCATCCTTCATATTAGCGATTACACCAGTCTGCTTGGAGTTTCAGCCATTGAGTGGCAAAATAAACCCGATTTAGACAGTATATAGACTTAATTCTATCGGGTGATTCTTTTCAAGTTAAAGCATATCACTCGGATTTGTCGGATGAGGTTTCGTATTCAAGATTTGTCGATTGAATACAAGGTTGGTTACTATGCCAAAACTCAGATTGATTTCTCTGTACTGCGAACGGACTGAAGACAACGCCGGGGCTGATGAAGCTTACTTGGTTGTGAATGGACAACAAGTTGGAGGCGTACAAAGTATCAACGATCGCGAAGCACGCAACCTCACTTATATCCCGCCGATTTCTTTTACATCTTCTGCTGAAATTCGGCTTTATGACCAAGATACGGGGATTTTCGATAAGGATGATTATCTGGGCACGTTAAATGCTTCAAGTAGTCAAGTAGGCCGTGGAGAGCAACGGGGTAAGTTTACTGAGGATGATGCAGACTACACTTTGACCTGGGAAGTTCTGGCAGATTAAGTATTCTTACTTCGTCTGTTTTTACTTGATAGGGAAAAAGTTGCATAAAACGTTTTAAAAAGACACGGAGAACCGTGTCTTTTTAATTCATTATTATCTAGTTAAAGGATTTTTTTTGTAGAGTATTTTATTTTAAATCATATAAAGTGCGATCGCCTTCATCAACCAAGATACGTTAGCCAAGGGACGCTTTGTTCGCTTCGCCTTGAATCCTTTTGCATTCCCTCAAGCTCACATAAGGGCGATCGCCAGTCATGCTTCTTGGAAAGGGTAACAAAATATACTTATAAGTTTAATTTATATTCTTTTGCTGAGTGGATTTCGTCATAACCAGGACATCTGGGTGATAGAAGTGGTAGTTAATGGTGAACAACTTCCAAATCTAGGGCCTGTATAAAGAAAGTTGAAAGTTCGTGAAGTATTTTTTCCTTTCTGATGGATGGACTGTCGGTCGAGTATGGGAATTCGGCGGCTTGTGGAACGAAAACTCTTGGCGACGCAAACCCGAAATTCAGCAAATGAACCTTTGCATCTTCGAGCAAGGCGAAAAACTGTGGCTGTATCGAGTAGAAGACGCCATTCTTATGGTCGAAGTCAAACCCACAGCTCATGTCCCAACTGAGTCAGCCAATCAGAATATTGGTCAAGTAGTGCTAAAACGCTTGATTGATGCTGAAGAGGTCATCCAGAGAATGAACGAGTCAGCAGCGTTACCCCAACTCAGCAGCACCCAGGAGTCGGGATGAAAGGTTAAGAATGCGATCGCTACCTTAATCCCAACTGTCAACCCGCTTGCAATGGATTCTAACAATAGTTACACTTCTTTAAATGGTAACTCCCCTCGGTCTTCCGACCTAGGAATGGCGTGAACCTGGTGTGACGAGGCCAAAAACCTTATCGACACGATAAATCGTGTCTGTAACATCTGCCGAGGTAAAACATCAAGTACGCGAAACTCTCATGCAAAAAGCCTGCAATCGGCATGGCTTTTAAAGCTAAGAGTAGGTAACATAATCTTTCATTTTCACTTTTGCCTTGTGAAACAGTCCCGCAGTCTTGCAAGAGAGCTTCTCTGGCTTAGATTATGGTAAACAACGGCAAATCGCACATAAAAAAAGAAGCGTCGAAGTAGACACTTATTCATCTGAGGAGGAGCGTAGTCAATGGGACTACCCTGGTACCGAGTACACACAGTCGTCCTGAACGATCCAGGTCGATTGATATCTGTACACCTGATGCATACTGCCCTCGTGGCAGGCTGGGCCGGTTCGATGGCCCTGTACGAACTCGCAATTTTTGACCCCAGCGACCCAGTCCTGAACCCCATGTGGCGTCAGGGGATGTTTGTACTGCCATTCATGGCTCGCTTGGGTGTAACCGAATCCTGGGGTGGTTGGAGCATTACTGGCAGCTCAGGAAACTACCCTGGCGTATGGTCATTTGAAGGCGTTGCTGCCGCTCATATCGTCCTTTCCGGTCTGCTGTTCCTAGCTGCCGTCTGGCACTGGGTTTACTGGGATTTGGAACTGTTTAGAGACCCCCGCACCGGCCAACCAGCGCTCGACTTGCCAAAGATGTTTGGCATTCACCTGCTTTTGTCGGGTCTTTTGTGCTTTGGATTCGGTGCATTCCACCTGTCGGGGCTATTTGGCCCTGGTATGTGGGTTTCCGACCCCTACGGTATCACTGGCAGCGTCCAACCTGTCGCGCCAGAGTGGGGACCCGATGGCTTTAATCCGTTCAATCCTGGCGGTGTCGTCGCTCACCACATTGCAGCAGGTGTCGTAGGAATTATCGCTGGTTTGTTTCACCTAGCAGTTCGACCCCCAGAGCGGCTCTACAAAGCTTTGCGGATGGGGAACATCGAAACCGTGCTTTCCAGCAGTATTGCCGCTGTATTCTTTGCCGCCTTCGTTGTGGCAGGTACGATGTGGTACGGCAGTGCTACAACTCCGATTGAGCTGTTTGGTCCTACCCGCTATCAGTGGGATGGCGGTTACTTCAAGCAAGAAATTGACCGGCGCATTCAAGCCAATATTGCTGAAGGGGCGAGCGCTTCCGAAGCTTGGTCGCAAATTCCAGAAAAACTCGCATTTTATGACTATGTCGGAAACAGCCCTGCGAAGGGTGGTTTGTTCCGCGCAGGTCCAATGAATAAAGGAGATGGGATTGCTCAGGCTTGGTTAGGGCATCCAATATTCAAAGATGCTGAAGGTCGGGAATTGTCGGTACGTCGTCTTCCCAACTTCTTTGAAACCTTCCCCGTGATCTTGACCGATAAAGACGGTGTGATTCGCGCCGATATTCCGTTCCGTCGGGCAGAATCAAAAAATAGCTTTGAGCAAGCGGGTGTCACCGTAAGCTTATACGGCGGTGCTTTGGATGGGAAAACTTTTGATGATCCCGCTAAAGTGAAGCAATTTGCTCGTAAAGCTCAGCTGGGTGAGCCTTTTGCCTTCGACCGCGAAACGCTGAATTCTGACGGGGTGTTCCGCACCAGTCCCCGTGGCTGGTTCACATTCGGACACGCTGTATTTGCTCTGTTGTTCTTCTTCGGGCACCTCTGGCATGGCTCTCGGACTCTGTTCCGGGATGTGTTTGCTGGGGTTGAAGCTGACCTGGAAGAGCAGGTTGAGTGGGGTCTGTTCCAGAAAGTGGGTGACAAGAGTACCCGCAAGAAGGAAGCTGTCTAGAAATGTAATCAGGCGAAAGGCAAAAGTTAAGTATTTTTCTTTGACCTTTTGCCTTTTTAGTTTTTCTTGACAAGGTAGACTGGTAGTAAAGCAAACAATCAGGAAATTCTGATATGGAAGCCGCTGCTTACATTTTGATTTTGACCCTCGCATTGGGTACTCTCTTCTTTGCGATCGCTTTCCGCGAACCTCCTCGGATTGAGAAGAAGTAGTTCGCACCTAAAGCTCGCAGCACTACAACTTAATATTTAGGAAAAGCTACTGAGCCGCAACTGTCTTAACCCTTGTATTTCCACAAGGGTTAAGATAATAACCGGCTCAGCTTTTCCAATTTTAGGTATTTCTTTAGTAAAGTGGCAGATAATTCTAATCCTTCCTCACGCTCGTCTATCCAACAAGCGAGGACTTTTTAAAATGCAATGTCCTTTATGCCAGTACACCGATAGCCGTGTCCTTGAGTCCCGTTCCACGGAAGCCGGACAAAGTATCCGGCGACGCCGCGAGTGTTTGAAGTGCAATCATCGCTTCACTACCTACGAACGCATTGAATTTGTTCCAATTACGGTGATCAAACGGGGAGGTCAGCGAGACTCCTTTGATCGTTCCAAGTTAATTCGTGGGATTGTTCGAGCCTGTGAAAAAACCGGCATCCCCCAAGGAACTCTGGAAGTATTGGTTGATGAAATTGAAGCAGAATTACAGCAGCGCATCATCAGAGAAGTCACCAGTCAAGAAATTGGGGAATTAGTCCTCCAGCGTCTGCAATCTATCAGCGAAGTTGCATATATCCGTTTTGCCTCGGTCTATCGGCAGTTTCAAGGAATTCGAGATTTTGTGGATACCTTGAATCATCTGCGAAGTCATGGCAGTGGAACAGAGGAAGACACTGAACTAACAGATCCTCTCGAAAATAATAAGTCTTCCTTATCAGAGCCTGGTGACACAGCAATCCAGGCTTCTTTGTTTATTGGTTATTAGTAACTAGCGGTTGACAAAGCTGCTATAGTATGCGCTAGAAATGCGGTGGTTACAGCCGAACATTTTTGAACTCAAATTTATCTAGCTTTCGTCCTGGCGACGTTGTAATTGGTAAAGCGATCGCTCTGGAGCCGGAAGGCGCTTTGATTGATATTGGCGCACCAACAGCTATTTTTCTCCCAATTCGGGAAATGTCAATCAATGAGATTGACTCTCCAGAAGAAGCCTTGCAATTGAACGAATCCCGCGAATTTTTGATTGTAAATCAATACGATGAAGCGGGGAATTTGATACTTGGTCTTTCGATACGACAGCTTGAGAAAAAGTTGGCTTGGGAACGAGTGCGTCAAATGCAAGCCGAAAACGTCACAGTTTACGCCATAATTTTTGAAACTCATCGCTTTGGCGTATCAGTTAAAGTTGAGGGGTTGCGCGGCTGTGTTTTACATTCTCGTCTCGATACCCGTAAGCCGAAAGAAGAGTTAATGGGAGAAGAAATCCCTATCAAGATCGTTGAGGTAGATGAAGACCGCGATCGCTTGTTTGTTTCCCATCGACTAGCACTGTATCCAGAAGGGATACAGCATTTAGAAGTTGGTCAAGTTGTTACTGGGAGAGTACTTGCACTCAAGCCGTATGGTGCATTTATCAATATTGCAGTCATTAACGCTCTGCTGCACATTTCCGAAATTTCCCACGCTGACTTTGACAAACCTGAAAGTATTTTTAAGGTCGATGATGAAATAAAAGCAATGATAATTTCGATGGATGCTGAGAAAGATCGCGTCTCACTCTCCACAAAAGCACTAGAACCCGAACTAGGTGATATGCTGAAAAATCCTCAGAAAGTCTATGAAAAAGCTGAGGAAATGGCGGCAAAGTACCGCAACCAGATGCAGAAATAGTAGTTGTTGCCTCAGATGTAGTCTTTAGCTGAAATACCGCTTACCTACTGCTAGGGAGCAATTTTAGCCAAACGGAGGATGAGCAAATTAAGTTATAATATCCTGTCTGGACAACTTCTCGCTCCTAGAAAATCTCATACAATAGGTTTGGCGAGAGAGCTATGTAGGTGTAAACTGCACGCGGTAAACGTGGGCGTACATCGACAGGAGGCACAGTTAAATACGGAGATAACACCAGGAAACGATACGCATGGTCAATCAGAAAACAACCGCTACAGCAGATATTGGATTTTCTCACGAAGATTTTGCGGCCCTACTCGATAAGTACGACTATCACTTTAATCCCGGTGATATTGTCGCCGGTACCGTGTTCAGTTTAGAGCCTAGGGGCGCTCTGATTGACATTGGCGCTAAAACAGCGGCTTACATTCCGATTCAGGAGATGTCAATCAATCGGGTTGATGCTCCGGAAGAAGTGTTGCAGTCCAACGAGACGCGAGAATTTTTCATTCTGACCGACGAGAATGAAGATGGACAGCTAACCCTTTCCATCCGCCGCATTGAGTACATGCGAGCATGGGAGCGAGTCAGGCAGTTGCAGACAGAAGACGCTACAGTGCGATCGCTTGTCTTCGCTACCAATCGCGGTGGTGCATTGGTACGAATTGAAGGATTGCGCGGGTTTATTCCCGGTTCTCACATCAGCACTCGCAAACCCAAGGAAGATTTGGTTGGTGAAGAACTACCCCTAAAATTCTTAGAGGTAGACGAAGACCGCAACCGTCTAGTTCTGTCGCACCGACGGGCGCTGGTCGAGCGGAAGATGAATCGCCTGGAAGTGGGCGAGGTCGTTATTGGAACAGTACGAGGCATCAAGCCTTATGGTGCATTTATCGATATTGGCGGCGTCAGCGGACTGCTGCACATCTCCGAGATTTCCCACGACCACATCGACACACCTCACAGCGTCTTCAATGTCAATGATGAAGTGAAAGTGATGATCATTGACCTTGATGCTGAACGGGGACGGATTTCGCTCTCCACCAAGCAGCTAGAGCCAGAACCAGGCGACATGATCAAGAACCGCGATCGCGTCTATGACATGGCGGAAGAAATGGCGGCTAAGTATCGGGAGCAGATGCGAGCCAAGCTGCAAGGCACTACGATACCTTCTATAGAAATCGGCGTTTCTGACGAAGAAGCGCTACCTCCTATCGAAGATGAAGACGTGCCGCCTGCTACAGAAGAGGCAGAAGTGCCACCCGCTATCGAAGCTGAAGAGGTGCCACCCGCTACAGAAGAGGAAGAAGAGTCACCTGATACAGAAGCTAAAGAGCTGTCACCTGCTATAGAACAAGAGTAATTTTGTTAGGAGACAGAGAAATTTCAGATTTGAAATTTGAAATTAGTAATGACCAAAGAGGGAATTTCCCTCTTTTTTTATTGCGGTTTAATGAGTTGAGGAGGAAATTTTGGTAACAATTCGCTGTCGAGAGGTCACGTTCCCGAATATCCAGGCGGTAATTTTTGACAAGGACGGCACCCTAGAAGATTCGGAGTCATTTTTGAGAAAGTTGGGGCAAAAGCGATCGCGCATTATAGACGCCCAAATTCCCGGAACCGGAGACCCTTTATTAATGGCGTTTGGCATTAATGGAGATACTCTCGATCCGACGGGGTTATTAGCCGTAGGCAGTCATGGAGAGAATGAAATTGCTGCTGCTGCTTATATTGCTGAGACCGGACGGGGGTGGCTGGAATCAAGAGCGATCGCTCGTCGCGCCTTTAATGAAGCAGATCAATTTCTAAAAGATGCTGCCCCTTCCCCCTTATTTGTCGGTTCTTTGGAAGTGCTGCAACTTCTGTTTCAAGCTGGCTTAAAATTAGGAATTTTATCAGCTGCTTCTACCTCACGAGTAGAAGCATTTGTCAAGCGTCATCAGCTCTCGCCCTATATCCAGCTAGAGATGGGAGTGGATGAAGGTCCAACTAAACCCGATCCAGCCTTATTTTTGCAAGCTTGCCAGAGACTGGGAGTTTCACCCAGCAATACTCTGATGGTGGGAGATTCTGCCGGAGATATTCAAATGGCACGTCAGGCGGGGGCGGCTGGTTGTATTGGCATCTGCTGGGGAAAACCGGAGGCGGCGCATCTAGAAAGTGCAGATGTCGCGATCGCGCAACTCGACGAAATTCAAATTCTGGATGCGAATGGCTAGTTAGGAGAACCTCCAACGATCAATTAGCCATTAGCTATCAGGTAAATTCCCAAGGCGATCGCGATAACCAGCTAACAGGTTTTCCATATCAGCAAGCTGTTGTTGAGCGAATTCCCGCTGCTGGCGTTCTTGTTCAGCTCGTTGCTGTTCTTGTTCGGCTCGTTGGCGTTCTTGTTCGGCTTGTTCTTCTGCCTGCTGTCGCCTCTGAGTTTCCCGCTTTAGCGCCTGCATTAGCTCATCGGCAATTAGCAACTTTTCCCCAGTATCTTCTCGGTAAAAGCCAAGTAGTTTCCCTTTTAGGAAAGCCTTGGGAATAGTCAAGAAACTGGTTAGCAAGAACAGTTGCCTGACGCTCTGCCAAGTATTGTTTGAGGACTTCCAAAGTCGTCAAAATGGCATAGAGATGGTCATAGGTTTCTGCTACTGGTTCACCATCGGCACTAGGGTAAAAGATTTCTGCGGTTGGGCTGTCGGTAAAATTGCTGTCATCACTAGCACCGTCTCAGCGTCACCGATTTATTTGTAATTGGCATGAGCGCGATCGCTTTCGTGTCCACCAAGAGCGACTATTCTGATAAAAATCATCGAAAAATTCCCGCTACAAAGCGAATCCCGATGTCTTCCCACTGTAACGCCAAATACTAGGGCAGCCGATTCGCTTCATCAAAGCTTTATCAAATAAATTGACCATAATAGCGATCGCGTCTCAATGTTTTTAGGATCGCAGGTTAAAATAGCTTAACTTAACTCAAATCACTGCCCTAGCAAGAGCCATCATCCCAGGAGGAATTGCCCTTGTCTCGTCGCTACCTATTTACGTCTGAATCTGTTACTGAAGGTCATCCCGATAAAATCTGCGATCAGATTTCTGACACCATTCTAGATGCGCTACTGACACAAGACCCCAGCAGCCGCGTCGCCGCAGAAGTCGTCGTCAACACCGGCTTAGTGCTAATCACAGGTGAAATTACCACCAAAGCTCAAGTAAATTTCGTTAACTTAGCCCGGAAAAAAATTGCAGAGATCGGCTACACCGATGCCGATAATGGCTTCTCTGCCAACAGCTGCTCAGTCTTGGTTGCCTTGGATGAACAATCCCCAGATATTGCCCAAGGTGTTACCACCGCGCAGGAAACCCGCGAAGAAGCCAGCGACGACCAATTAGACGCCATTGGCGCTGGCGATCAAGGCATCATGTTTGGCTTCGCCTGCAACGAGACACCGGAACTGATGCCCTTGCCGATCAGTTTGTCACACCGAATTTCTCGCCGCCTTGCAGCAGTTCGGAAAACTGGACAATTGCCTTACCTGCGTCCAGACGGCAAAACTCAAGTAACGGTTGCCTATGAAGGTGGGAAACCCGTTGGGATTGACACCATCCTGATTTCCACCCAGCACACCGCCAACATTGGTGAAATTAGCGAGCAATCCGCAGTCCAAGCCAAGATTAAAGAAGATTTGTGGGCGGCGGTTGTACAACCCGTTTTTGCGGATATGGCGATTCAGCCGGACGAAGAAACCCGCTTTCTAGTCAACCCCACTGGCAAATTCGTCATCGGGGGACCTCAAGGCGACTCTGGTCTGACCGGACGGAAAATTATTGTTGATACCTATGGCGGCTACTCCCGTCATGGTGGCGGTGCCTTCTCCGGAAAAGACCCGACAAAAGTAGACCGCAGTGCGGCTTACGCTTGTCGCTATGTGGCTAAAAACATTGTGGCGGCTGGCTTGGCAGAAAAATGCGAAGTCCAGTTGAGCTATGCAATTGGTGTTGCTCGACCCGTCAGTATTTTGGTAGAAACCTTCGGTACCGGCAAAGTAGACGATGAGCGCTTACTGGAACTGGTGAAACAGAACTTTGAATTGCGCCCAGCGGGGATTCTCCAAGAATTCAAATTACGTCACTTACCCAGCGATCGCGGCGGTCGTTTCTACCAAGATGTCGCTGCTTATGGTCACTTTGGACGGACGGATTTAGATTTGCCTTGGGAACAAACTGACAAAGCAGCACTCCTGCGGGAAGCAATGACCGAGTGTGAAGCGACTGCTTAACCCTTGTACTTCAAGTACCTGAATACCTCGAAGCTTAAAGCCGAAGAGATGCTTGCTTTGAAAAAAGCAGTTTCCTCTCGGCTTTTTTGTGAGGGTCAACAAAAAAGTTTAGATAAAAAAACATTAAAATCTTCTAGGCTAATTTTCAACTAAATAAAATGACTGCTTAATGAGAAGTCAAATGCTTAAAAGCTCTCGCCTACAGGCATTATTACCCTATTTGACCTTGTTACTTTGGTCAGTCCCTTTATTGCTATTCAGTCACGAACAGCAAAGCCTAATGGCGCATGATGAGGGACTTTACTCTTGGCGAGCTAAATTAATAGTGGAGTCTAGCAACTGGTTAAAGCCCTCTATCGCTAATTATGGTAAAACTCCCGGTGCCTATTGGTTGATTGCCAGTTCATTCTCGCTGTTCGGCATTAGTGAGGTAACTGCGCGAATACCGAGCATCATTGCTGGCATCATTAGCGTGATATTGGTCTATGAAATTGGGACAATTTTGTTAAGTAAACGAGCCGCATGGTTAGCAGCGGCAATTCTAAGTGTTGAGTTTTTTTGGTTTCAATATAGTCGATTAGCCGTTCCAGATGTGCCGATGGTTTGCATGGCACTTTTGGGTATTTGGTCTTTATTAAAAGCTGAACGACATCCAAAATATCAAGGTTTTTGGAGCTTCGTCGCTGGTATAAGTTTAGGCCTGGGCTTCTTAATCAGAAGCTATATGATTTTTTTGCCAGCGATCGCGCTGTTACCTTACCTAATTTGGGAGCATCGTCGTCACCGACATCTCTCGAATCCCATGCTCTATTTAGGCTTTGCAGTTGGCTTCAGCCCAACAATCGTCTGGCTTTTGAATGGCTGGCTGTACTATGACAAAGATACTTTTCAGGAATTGTTCCAGTTTATTTTCAGGCTTAGCTCAGATGAAAGTGATGGAAATACTTGGCCTTACTATTTCTGGAATGTTCCAGCCAAAGCTTTTCCCTGGCCTTTTTTCAGCCTATTAGGTATAGGCATTTGTTTGCGAAATCTACTTCCTCGACAGAAGCTAATATTAGTTTTCCTTCCGCTGATTCTGTTTGTAGAACTCAGTTTTTTCTCGACTCGTTTGCCCCATTATGCTTTGGCTCTTTATCCTTTTGTGGCTTTATTGGCAGGACTTGCTTTGGATTGGCTTGCCATAATTTATGAGAACAAATCGCCGCGAAAATGGCTTCCGCAAAATCTCAGTTATGCCTTTGGGGGGTTAGCTTGCTTATTAGTGTTAGCAGGTGTGGCGTTGTACGGTAGTTTTCCGATTCCTGCCGTGAAAGGGGATGCACAAATACAAAAGTATGGAGCGATCGCTCTTGGTTTGGGGTTGGGTTGGCTAATGTTACCAGTGGTGTGGATAGGTCGTTATTACTTTGGCAAGAAGTTTTTAACGGCTCGTTATTGGTTAGCAGCTTGGTTGGTAGGACCTTGGTTTGCTTTAGCCGTAGCGGGAAGCACGGGTTTAATTGGAGATTACAACCCTGAGATCAAGGCATTAATGCAGCAGCCGGAAATTGCTGCTGTGTTACAAACTCATCCAGTGAATTGGATCAGAGGAACGGGAAAAACTGGAGTGCTACTATGCTTTTACACTCCCGATTTGGCGAAACAGGTTAAACAAGTTTCAGAGCTGCAACCGTCTAGCTACGCTTGGATTAGGTCAGAACAACTCGCCAATTTATCCTCGCCTTACCGAGCGATCGGGAAAGTCCGAGAGTGGCAACTTATTCAAGTATTGCAGTGAGCGATCGCTACAGCTTCATTAGCGTTTAACGTTCATTCAGGTCAACGCAAATGCAGGGATGGAAACAACAACTCCATCGGTTGAAAAAAGAAACCTACGCAATTTACTTGGCTTGTAAAGATCCCAGAGTTCCTTGGTATGCAAGGATATTGGCTGGGTTGATCGTCGCCTATGCCTTTAGTCCGATCGATCTCATTCCAGATTTTATCCCAGTCATTGGTTATCTAGACGATCTGATTCTTGTGCCGCTGGGAATTTGGCTGGTACTGAAGATGATTCCCCCAGCCGTGATGGCGGATTGTCGGGAAAGAGCAACAAGCGCGATCGCTCAAGATAAACCTACGAATTGGATTGTTGCCTTTATTATCGTGGCTATCTGGTTTGGGTTAGGGACTTTAGGTGTAATTTGGATTGGACGCATCCTGAAACGTTAAGCCGCTCTTTAATAGCGAATTTGCAAGGTAACGGATGAAATAATCTTCTGTTCGCCACCCACAACCGGCGTGTCAGCAGCCTGATTTCGAGGGGATAATAAAGCCTGCTCGGAGGCGATGACTGGCTGTGGTGGATTGACTCCATTGATTTGAATGCTGACAATTTCTCGCTGATTGAGAGCGAGTGCCCCCAACGCCGCTGCTGCTTGCTTTTGGGCGTCTTCGGAGGCTTTTTTAATCGCTTCCTGTTGAGCCTGCGCGATTGCTTCATCCGCAGCAACAAGATTAACGCCATCAATTCGTGTTGCACCGGCTTTGATGGCATCATCTAACAGCGTCCCGGCTTTTTCATGACCAGTCCGAAAACTTACAATGTTGGTGCCGATATATCCATTGAGGGTTTGCTTACCGTCTTTGAAACTATAGTTAGGAGCGAGAGTAATCCCAGTCGTTTTTAGTTCTTCCACCTGACGGGATTTCAGCAGTTTCACTACCGCAGAAGAGCGTTGGGCGACTTGCTGCTGAACTTCCTGAGAAGTTTTCCCCTGAACTTCCACACCCAAACGCGCTTGCGCGATCGTTGTCGAAATGCTGACATCTCCTTTTCCGGAGACAGTCAGGCTTCTGGGTAGTTTCTCTAGCGTCGGGGCAGATTGGCAGGCACTCAGGCTGAGGATACCCAGCGCTAGAGAAACAATTTTTACACGATTCCAGAAATTCGGCTTAGCACTACACGGGAGAAAGCGATTCATATTTTGGAACACAAATTAGAACAACAAATAATCTCGTGTTCCTAATCTGGCACTGTAGCTTTCGAGTAGTGCTTTAGGTTACATTTTTGGAAACTTAACCCTTTCCTCGATCTTGTTTAAAACACCATACAAATCACATTGGCTCAGCGGTGGTGCTGTTATAAAAGAAGTGGAGCTAAGGGTCGAGCGAGACTCGACTCGATCTAATAGGGCTGATTTGGTCATTTTTAGCAGCAAGGCAAGGAATTTGTGCTGATGCAACCTCAAGAGCCAACCGCTGCTGACGACACCACAGAGAGCCAAAAAGTTTTAGCGACTCAGCCGCTCTCGACCGACTGCCACTCGCTAAAATCTCTCTTACCTTGGAAACCGAAAGCCGGTTCTTGGCGCATCCACCAAAAGATTGGCTACGGCTATTTCCTAGCAATTGCGATTGGCTTTTTCGGTTCGCTAGCTGGGTTAGTAATCGCAGACTATTACCAAGGGCAAGGCGTCAAACAACTCAATGATGCCCACGTACAAGCACAACTGCTCGGAAATTTTAAGGATGCGGTCATCGAGGTGCAATTACATGGTTCGCATTTAGCTGCTGTACTAGAGGATTCACAACAGCTGCAATTGGAAAAAGCGCAATTTTTCGACTGTGTTAGCAAAGCTAAGAAGTTGAGGTTGGAAATTGAACGCTTCATCAAGAGCAACCCTGCCTGGTTAGCAGCAACCCCCGACACAATACAGGAATTATTGCAGGCTTACACGACTACTTTGGACTCCTACGTTCAGCAAACTGAGTCTAGCTTGCAACCAATTGACCAATTGCAATTGCAGCCAAAGGCGGTTGAGTCAGCGCGACGGCAACTACTCATCGCGATCCGTGGGGAGTCAGCGATGACTTTAGAGCGCTTCAATGCACAATTGAGCAACCTCCTTGACATGGCTCAAAAGCAGGAGCAGCAAGGGAGAGAAGTGATGGAGAATGCTCAAGGACTGGAGAAAATCATTATTATCTTGAGTATGCTTGTTTCGGTTGCGATCGCAGGAACGATGGCGCTGCGTACCAGTCGCGCGATCGCACAGCCAGTCGTCACAGTTACTCAAGTAGCTCAGCAGGTAGCACGGGAATCTAATTTTGATCTGCGTGCCCCTGTTACCACTGGCGATGAAATTGGATCGTTAGCCACTTCTCTGAATCATCTCATCGAACGGGTATCCGAACGAACCAAAGAATTGCAACAAGCGAAAGAATTAGCTGAAGCTTCTAGTACATCCAAAAGTCAGTTTCTGGCGAATATGAGCCACGAGCTGCGTACACCCTTAAATGCCGTCATTAACTTGAGCAAACTTCTCGAAGAAGATGCCCAGGATCTGGGCTTAAGCGATGAAGATTTTATTAGCGATCTTCAATCAATTAACTCTGCTGGCAAACATCTTCTGGCACTGATTAATGACATCCTCGACTTGTCGAAGATTGAAGCCGGGAAAATGACTCTCTACCCGGAAACGTTTGATATCAAAATGTTAATTATTAGCGTTGTCATAACAGTAAAACCGTTAGTAGAGAAGAATGGAAATGTCTTAGACGTTCATTGTGACGAGAATCTGGGGACCATGTACGCTGACCAGATTAAGGTGCGGCAGGTATTGTTTAATTTGCTCTCCAATGCTGCTAAGTTTACCGAGCAAGGTCGAGTGACGCTGACGGTGCAGAAAGATGAAAGCGCGATCGCCCAGAGTCAACTATCAGCAGCAAGTCTAAAAACCCGAAACTCTGACTCATCCTTGACCCTAAATCCTTCATCCTTAAAAACGTCCTTCATCCTTTTTCGGGTCGCCGATACTGGGATAGGTATCTCGGATGAACAACAACAGCAATTGTTTCAAGCCTTTATGCAAGGAGATGCCTCGACGACGAAAAAGTATGGCGGTACTGGACTGGGTTTGGCGATTAGCCGTCACTTCTGCCAGATGATGGGGGGTGATATTACTGTAGAAAGTCAGGAAGGGATGGGGTCTAGTTTCACGGTTCGCCTCCCCTTGAGTTTGTAAAGGACAGGGCTTACGCAAGGGACATTTCAGTCCAGTTTCACCATTGACGTACAGACAGCGGCGTCAAGCCAATGCCCCGAATCACGCGATGCTCATTCCCACTGTATTGCCGCCTGACCAGTATTGTCGCCTGACCAGTTCAATCGAGTCTGAATAACGCTTGTCTAGAACCGTATCATTTAATAGCACTTAGGCATTCTCGGACGGTTGTAGAAGGGGTTCCACGGTGTCCCGTATCATTTAATAGCACTTAGGCATTCTCGGACGGTTGTAGAAGGGGTTCCACGGTGTCCCACAACTTTCGAGGCGTCAACTTCTCGCCACACAGATAGCGATTGATACGAGCGAGCCTAATACCCTCAAGATGATCGACCAATTTCGTGACCGTGTTGTTGACAGGACTGCTCAGTAGATATTGGCAGTAGTCGAGTTTGGTGAAGCTGATCTCCTCAGTTTAAATTTTTGAGCAGTCTTCTTTAATAAGAAGCTCAGGCATAAAACACAAAGACCTGCCATCGCACTGGGTTCCGGAACAGGATTGGGAGATGGAGCTTGACGAAGCGTCACAGTTAGCAGTTCTGGAGGAATATCTGTACGGACAGAGCCAATAGTATCTTCTCTTCCGTAACCAATGCGTAATGCATAGTCGTTGGGGTCACTAGAGAGTTGATTGACTAAAGAAAAATTATCAAACCAGAGAACAAAGAAATAAGAGGTAGGAATGGGGACTGGATCCGGTAAATTTAAATCAAAACCTCTGAAAAAGAAGCTCAAACTAGAAAACTCTCCTGGCCCAATTCCACCGCCAAACCCCGCAGAAGTAGTCGCTCTAGTATTCACATTTGCCGTATCAGAATATGGAACTGGCGAACCGTCTATTTTAAGGTCTGATATCGCGTTTGGGAAGAAACCAGCGGTTGGAGAAGAATCCTGATCTGTCACCGAGGTATCTAAAGTAAAAGAAATTTCTTTTCTAAAACTTCTTAAAGAAAAGTCCAACAAAGCAGCTTCAGAGGGAGCTGAATTTATACCCATTGTGAGCAACGCTGCTCCCCCGACAATTCCTGTAACTTTTCTCATTAAACTCATAAGGTGTTCCTCTCATGCAGAATTAAGTTGAAGCCGAGAATGTAGACAGACCCAGCAGTTAGAATTCCTTGCCTACTAAGTTGCAATTAAAGGTGCCCTAGCCAGGTATTGAATACAACTCAGCCGTAAAAGGAAGCCTACTATTCTCCTCTGTAAATTTCTAGTAATTCCACGTAGACTTTACTGAAAAAATAAAAAGTATCTATATATAAACAGTTTATATATGTAAAGACTTATTAAATGTAATTTTATTAGAGTGACCTACCAACGGCTTGTCTAGCCATGAAAGTTAGTAAAAATGGGAGACTTGATGAAAAAAATAAATCATAGATGGACAATTTTTTTAAAGCTTGCCTAAGTATAAATACGTAAATTCATTTAATTCATAATTAAAACTTATAACTTGTCCTGAAATCAGTGGAGAGTTGAGCTTTATTCCAGCTTCATAAAGATTCAGTAGTTACGCAGTTGAGAAAAAAGGGGAGGTGAGGTAGAACTACTTAGGAATGAAGCCAGCGAAAGTCAACCAACCCGATTACATTAACTTCCTGATTGCAACGCAGGATTGTGCGAGATGCTGTTCGTCACTACTTGGCGGCTCCTCGTTTCATTCTTAAGCCAACTGTGTAACTCCTGAGGGAGCTAGAAGCGATACAGTTCGGTTGTTATTTCCACTCGCCTTGCAGCACGAAAGCTGCCCAGTAATAGGGTGCTTTCCATTCCGTTTCTTGCCACATTTCTATCTGTGCTGCTCTCAATGCCGTTGCTGGCTGTAGATTTTTTTCCAGCATTCCTTTATAAAATTTGGTCATTAACTCGGATGTTGCGCGATCGCTAACACTCCACAAACTCACCACCACTCGCGGCGCACCCGCATACATAAAGCCGCGTGTCAAGCCCACTAATCCTTCGCCTTTGACTTCTTCACCTAATCCCGTTTCGCAAGCACTCAGTACCACCAGTTCAGCTGGCAAGTTGAGATTGAAAACATCGTGCAGTCGCAAGTAACCATTCTGCGATTCCCCTTTTTCATCTAGCAGAGACAGCACCACCCCTGATAATTCTGGATGTACGCTGTTGAGGATGCCATGAGTGGCAAAATGCACGATCCGGTACTGGCTGAGTTCTGAGTTGGTTGCAGAGGCACGATTGGCAGCAAAATCGAAGGCTTGCCTGCGTTCTGCGGCTGGTACGAGGGATAGAATCTGCTCAGCTTCTTGCCGGGTAAAAGGTAGGCGCTTAAAAGTGACATCCGATTCTCTCGCGGATCTTGCTAAAGTGCTGAATGCAAGGTTTTCTCCAATACTCCGCTGCTTCTCTGTCTGCCCTTTTGCTTGATTGACTCGCTCATCGTCACTGCCGAAGACGGGATCGGCTAGCACCGCCAAAGCCTTAGCAGCAGGTTTGCGCCCAGCTTGTTCTTGTCTTAAAACGGCTAGCGTGGAGGCTGAGGGCAGATTGACGATTTCGTAATTGACTAACAGTGGAGTGGGTGAGGTGGAAGGATTGGCTTTGTTTTCTGTGCTTGGCTGCGTTGGTACTGGTAGCGCGGCAAAGGGGACATACTGCAATGCACCCTCGCTGACAATGAGTAATCGTTTCTTATCTAGTTTCCCAGCCACTTGCCCCAAGAGCATCTGGCTGAGTTTGGTTACGACTTCGGTGCTAGCGGGAGCGAGTTCAACCGCAATGCCTCCCCGTTTATCAGTCGGCTTTCGGGTTTCCAAGCGATAGCCAGGGGTGTTCAAAAGTTCATAAAAACCCCGTGCCGCTAACTCAATTTCGGCGCGTTTAGGGAGTTCGTAGCTGGTGATGCCAGTCTTGCTGACAGCCCAAAGATAGCTGCGTTCTTCGCCTAGCGAGTATTCCAAAAGCAGGGTATCGTCATCCAGAACCTGCTGCTGAATCTCTGCTAAGGTGAGGGGTTTTGGCTGAGTGAGGGCGGCATAGCTAGGGCTTTTAGCGCGGATGTCAGCTTGGGCTTGTCGATACTCTTCTAAGAGATTTTCGCGTTCTCGTTCAATTTTCTCTAGCTGTCCTTTAGTGGGGTTGCTACTGTGTAACTCAACTCGGCGTTTTTCAACAGCATCAAGTTTTTGCTGCAAGGTGCGCTCTTGTTCCAGCTGTTTTGGCTCGACTCCTTGCCGAATATTAGCGTTAGCCTCTGTTAGGAGTTCCAAAAGACTCCGGGCACGAGCGCGTTCCGAGGCGTGCAGTGCCAGAGCATCGTACCCAATATAAGGCTCTTTTTTGTGCAACTGCATCAGCACGTCGATGTAGAACTGGTAGTAATTCTGCACGGAGGCAAAGTAGGAAGTACGCAGTTCTGGGCTAGTAACTCTGGTACGGATATCCTCAACGATTTTGATCGCTGCTTCGATTTGGGTACGAGCTTCGTTGAGATTACCCTTGTCGCGTTGTGTAATCGCAACCTCATAGAGTATATATGCTTCCTCCGCACGATCGCCAAACATCCGCCGCAGTGCTAGAACCCGATCGTAGGTTGATAGCGCTTTTTCGTACTGCTTCAATGCATTGTAAACCTTACCCAGATCGCGCAGGTGGGTGGCTTCTCCTTGGTGATCCTCTACCTTCCGATCCGCAGCCACTGCCTTTTCCAGGGCTTCCAGTGCTTTCTGGTAATCCCCCGATTTCAGATAAGCAACACCGCTCATCCCAAATGCATAGGCTTCCCAGGAGGCGTTATTCTGTTCGCGTGACAGTGCAAGGATTTGGTTAGCTGCATCAAGCGCCTTAGAATAATCCTTTAATGATAGGTAAACTGAAGCAATACCTACAAGTGTGGTAACTTGCTGCGGGAAATCATTATTTTGTTTTGCCAGAGCCAGCGATTGATTGTGAAATTCCAACGCTTTTTCATAATTTTTTGCTCCTTGGTAGACACCACCAATGTTGGTAAGAGTTAGAGCTTGGTTAGTGAGATTGCCAATGCTTTTAAATATCTCTAGAGCTTGGTTGTGTGTATCAATACTCAGCTGATAATCGCCCAATGAACTGTAGACTTTAGCGATACTGTTGAGGGTGGCGGCTTGTTGAGGGCGATCGTTCACCCGACGCTGGATTTCGAGGGCTTGGTTGTAAAAGTCTAGTGCCTGCTGCGGCTCATCCATTGACTCATAGGTACCAGCGATGTCACGGAGGGCAACAGCTTCCTTAGTGGGACTGGAAATGGCACGGCACAGCACGAGCGCTTGATTTAAGGCATCGAGGGCTTTCTGCATTTCCCCCAATTGTTTGTAGGTATTGCTGATGTAGGAGAGCAGGGTCGCTTCCCCGTATCGATATCCCGCCTTTTGGTAAAGCGATCGGGCTTGGTTAAAAAAGTCCAGTGCTTTAGCAAGATCGCCAAATCCCCCTAAGGAATAGGTGAGGCCGATATTCCTGAGAATCTCAGCTTGTTGAGTAAGGTTGAAGGCTAAATCTGTTCCAGATAGATTTCCCTGTGCTGCTTGCCAAAGTTTCAGCGCTTGGTTATGGAAATCCAGCGCCAACTGAAACTGACCCCCTTTGAAGTAGACCAAGCCAATACCCCCAAGGATATCCGCTTGCCTAGCAAAACCCTTCCTTTCTCGCTGGAGTTCGAGTGCTTGGTTATAAGTGGCAAGCGCCTGTTGCAATTCGCCCAATTGGGTGTAAATTATGGCGATAGTGCCGAGTGTTCGGGCTTGTGCAGCAATATCCTTCTCGGCACGTTGAATCTCCAGTGCTTGATTGTAGAAGTTGAGGCTTGATTGAGTTTCGCCTGACTGGAAGTAGAGATTAGCGATGAAGCTCAGTGTAACAGCTTCACGAGAGGGTTTTTTCTCAGCTCGAAGCAGCGACAGGGCTTGTCTGTAATATTCCAGTGCTTCTTGCTTTTTGCCTAACTCGAAGTAAACACCACCGAAAGAATTGAGTAGGGAAGCTTCCTCAACGTTGGTGAATGCAAGTGCTTGCTTGTAAGTGTCGAGCAGTTTTTGTTTGTCGTTTGAGTTGGAGCCAGCATTATCCATTGAGGCACGAGCGATCGCTTCCTGAAGGCGGTTTTTCAACTCGCGACTGACAGCTAACCCCCGCTCGAAAGAGTCCAGTGCCTTCTGATTCTCGTTCTGAATATAGTAGATCGTGCCGATGCCGCGAAGAGTCGAAGCTTCCCAACTGCGAGCCTCATACGGCGGAGCTTCGTTAACCGCCAATTGCTGCCAAATAGAGAGTGCTTCTTCGTATTTAGCAAGTGCCTGTTGCCAAGATTCTGCCGTTCCTTGCTGCCGTAGTTGCTCTGCTTGCTCAAATAGTTGCTGTGCCCGTGTATAGGCTTGTTGTCGATCGGTAGTCGTTGCATTTGGCGAGGAAGTCGCTGGCTGTTGGGCAATTGAAACGCTTGTTGCCTGTGCCCTCACTGATGACAACAATAGAACAGTTACAAATAACGCCAAACTACGATAGATAGAAGCTGAAAACGATATACGAAGTAAAAATGAGAGCGATCGCCACCCAATCAACTGCCGTTTGCTACGCTTAGCCATGCCTACACCCTCACGCTCAAAATCGCCACTACTCTAACCGATGGTGAATCGCTGTCAAAATCTACACGTAGAGACGCGATATATCATGTCTCTACAAGTCCGCTCTCGTCAGGCTTTGTTTGTCTAGTGTCATTTAGTCTGAGTGCGATAAGAGCGATCGCGAAAGCTCACTCATTCTCTGTTAGCTTGAAGTCATGCTGCTAACTGTTAATATGTTGCGGCACTACCAACGTTGTAGTCGCCGGTCTTTTCTCGATTTATATGGAGATCCTACCCAGCAGGATTTTCAAAGTGATTTTCGCGCCAAATTGCAACAGGATCGGTATGCTCTCCAGCAAACCATTCTGGCGGGACAGACTTATCACAAACCCAATTACGCTTGGGGAGATTGGCACGCTGGTGCGAATGCCACCATTGCCTTGATGCAAGAGGGCGTTGAGCTAATTTACCGAGGCGTGCTTCTGAAAGAGGAAGAAGTAAGGATAGAGGATGAATCCTTCTTGCACCTTCCGAAGACAGTGACCCTCGTGAGTTGTCCCGATTTTTTGGTTAAACAACCCGGACAATCAAACTTTGGCGATTGGATTTACGTTCCCAGTGACATTCATTTAGGTCGGCGTCCTAAGCTGGAATATCAAACGGTTGCAGCTTTTCACGCTCATCTGCTGGCATCTGTTCAGGGGGTTTTGCCGGATACGGTTTGGCTGCGATTACGGGAAAAAAAGGCTTATGCAGTCAATTTGAGTAAATGGGTGCCGATGATGCAGGCACTTGTAGAGGAGTGTATCGAAATGCTCCTGTCTCGGCAAGAGCCAGAGGTATTCATTACCCGTCAGCGGTGCAATCTTTGCCCTTGGTTAAATCACTGCTATGCGATCGCGCAAGAACAGCAACATCTCTCTTTGATTCCGGGTGTAACGCCGAGTCGCTATCAGCATTTGCAGACACTTGAACTGACGAGTCGGGAGTCTTTGGCGAGTGTCAATCCGGCTTTTTTGGAGCCAGTTTTGGGAGAGGAAGTCGCTCAACAGCTAGTACAGCAAGCGCAATCGGTGGTACAGAATCGAGCGATGCTTCTGGAGAAACCCTTTGCGATCGCTAAAACCACTCAAACAGCAGAATGGGTGATGGACAATCCATCTTCTCTCCTTTCACCTATCGAACTTTACTTTGATATTGAAGCAGAACCGTCGCTAGAACTGGATTATCTGCTGGGAGTTTTAGTGGTAGACCGTCAAGCTAATACAGAAACGTTTTATCCTTTCTTAGCAGAACAACCCAGCGACGAAGAATTGGTTTGGCAGCAATTTTTAGATTTGGTTTGGACTTATCCTCAGGCTCCCATTTTCCATTTCTGCGACTACGAAATCCTGACGATGAAGCGGCTGGCTAAATGCTACAACACCCCGCTGGAGAGGCTACGTCCGGTGCTATCGCGCTTTGTGGATATCCACGAGTGGGTAACAGGGATGGTGACACTGCCCGTCGAAAGTTATGCTTTAAAAGCGATCGCGCATTGGTTGGGTTTTGAGTGGCGCGATGCGGGGGCGAATGGACAAGTGTGTATCTATTGGTACGACCAATGGTTAAAAACACGCGATCGCACTTTCCTCGACGCCATTCTGCGCTACAACGAGGATGATTGCCGCGCTACCCGTCACCTTAAAGACTGGCTGGTAGACTTTATACAGGATGCGGCTCATTTGGATGCACGGGAGTAATCTTCCAGCACCAAATTTTTCCAATTCAACTCTCTTATAACCTTCTCTTAAAAAAATCTTATTTTTATGATGATACGGTGCTGGTGTAAATGGCTTAATTTAACACTGGCAATCATGAGCAAGATCGATAAATTTTTTACATCTTTCTGTTTTATTGGTGGATTAACCGCTGCACTTCTGACAGCACATCCCGCTCAGGCATTCAAAATAACCGGCGTCGATTACTTAGGACAATCCACTTTTCCGACTGGTTTTTCATTTCAGGGAACTGAATTGGGAGGGCTATCAGGAATTACTTACGATGCCAGTAAAGACGTTTATTACAGTATTTCTGATGACCGAAGCGAAAAGGCACCAGCTCGGTTTTATAGCCTCAAAATTGATATCTCTCAGGGTTCTTTAAAGCAGGGTGGAGTGACGCCTGTAGACGTAACGACTTTGTTGAATATAAACAATCAACCTTTTGCTCCTTTAAGTCTCGACCCAGAAGGCATTGCCTTAACTAGCAAGGGAAGTCTATTTATCTCTTCTGAAGGAGATGCGAACCAATTAATTAATCCTTTCGTTAATGAATTTTCTTTGGCAGGTCAGCAACTTCAAACCCTGCCAGTTCCTCAGAAGTTTTTACCAACAGCGGCTAAAGATAGCGGGATTCGCAATAATTTAGCCTTTGAAAGCTTGACGCTTAGCCCTGACCAAAAGTATTTGTTTACAGCTACAGAAAATGCTTTGACTCAGGATGGTGTTGTCGCTGACATCAAGGTAGCAAGTCCTTCTCGGATTTTGAAATATAACCTAGCAACTGGGAAGCCAGAACAGGAATTTTTATACGTTACCGATCCAGTTGCCGCAGCACCCAATCCTGTTAATAGTTTCAAGACCAATGGTTTAGTAGATTTGTTAGCAGTGAATGAAGATACGTTTCTTAGCTTAGAACGGTCTTTTTCTACTGGAGTGGGGAACACAATCAAGCTGTTTGAGGTGTCTTTAGAAAAGGCAACCGATATTAGCAGTATTAACAGCCTCAGTGCAATCAACCTCAACACTATCAAACCAGCTCAGAAAAAACTGCTGCTTGATTTTGAGAAGTTAGGTGTGACGCTCGATAATATTGAAGGTTTGACTTTTGGCCCTAATTTAGCGGATGGGCGAAAGTCGCTGATTGTAGTTAGCGATAACAACTTTAGCCCGATTCAGTTTACCCAGGTACTCGCCTTTGGAATTGGCACCAAATCAGCGGCGCATCGTTCTGTCCCAGAACCTTCGGCACTAGCAGGCTTGGTATTTGCAGCACTTGTGAGCATTAAAGTCAAGCGCCGCATTCATAGTTAATCCGGACAATATCGCGCTAAGATGCAAAGACGCCAAATGAAGCAACGTTTTAGCATCTTTGCGCCTTGGCACGAGACCAAAAAAGCCGTGTCTACCCCACCACTCGCAAGGGAATGAAAAAAAGGGGTTGACAAATCCAACGAGACTCGACATAATCGTTAATGGCTCGGAAAACAAGGGACTGTAGTTCAATTGGTTAGAGCACCGCCCTGTCACGGCGGAAGTTGCGGGTTCGAGCCCCGTCAGTCCCGTAAAAAGTAGTAGAAAAGTTAGTAGGGGTTAGGTGTTGAAACCTGCCCCTACAATTATTAGCAGCTACAACAAATATAGAAACCTTTTGAGAGAATCTGCTGTGACCGTTAGAGTTCGCATTGCACCAAGTCCTACTGGGAACTTACATATTGGAACGGCGAGAACCGCTGTATTTAACTGGCTGTTTGCTCGCCATCATGGCGGCGAGTTCATCCTGCGAATAGAAGACACCGATGAAGCGCGATCGCGCCCCGAATATACTCAAAACATCCTTGATGGTCTGAAATGGATGGGAATGACTTGGGATGAGGGGCCATTTTTTCAGTCCAAGCGCCTCGATCTCTACCGCAAAGCCATTCAAACTCTCGTAGATAAGGGCTATGCTTATCGCTGCTACACCAGCGAAGCCGAACTAGACGAATTGCGGACAGCTCAAGCGGCGAGAAAAGAGGCTCCCCGTTATGACAACCGCCATCGGAACTTGACGCCAGAACAACAAGCGGCTTTTGAAGCCGAAGGGCGTCGTCCGGTGCTTCGCTTCAAAATTGATGATGACCGGGAGATATCCTGGAACGATCTGGTAAGAGGCAAAGTTAGCTGGAAAGCCAGCGACCTTGGCGGCGATATGGTGATTGCTCGTGCCTCAGACGATTCAGTGGGTCAGCCGCTGTACAATTTGGCAGTGGTGGTGGATGACATTGATATGCGGATCACCCATGTCATCCGGGGAGAAGACCATATTGCGAACACAGCTAAGCAAATTTTGCTCTACGAGGCACTGGGAAGTGCAATCCCGGAATTTGCCCATACGCCATTGATTTTGAACAAGGAAGGCAAAAAGCTCTCGAAGCGGGATGGCGTCACTTCCATTTCCGACTTCCAGCAAATGGGCTACACGCCTGAAGCCTTGGCGAATTACATGACATTGTTGGGATGGACGCCCCCAGATTCCACTAAGGAAATCTTTACTCTGCCAGAAGCAGCTCAACAGTTCGGCTTTGAGCGCGTCAATAAGGCAGGGGCAAAGTTTGACTGGGATAAGCTGAATTGGCTCAACAGTCAGTATCTGCACAAAATGCCGGTAGATGAGCTATTAAATCAGCTGATTCCCTACTGGCAGGCGGCTGGATACGAATTTGACCCGATCCGCGATCGCCCTTGGTTAGAACAGTTAACCAGCCTGCTGAGTGCCAGCCTGACGCGCTTGCAGGATGCAGTCGAGATGAGTCGGATATTCTTTAGCCAGACCGTAGCCTACAGCGAAGAGGGACTGACTCAGTTGCAGCAGGACGGCACCGAAACCGCTTTGCAGGCGATTCTGGACGCCCTGGAAAATCATCAAACTTTGACAGCAGAGGGTGCCCAAGACATCATCAAACAGCTGACCAAGGAGAAGAATCTGAAGAAAGGATTAGTGATGCGAAGTTTCCGCGCAGCTCTAACCGGCGATTTGCATGGTCCTGATTTGATTCAATCTTGGTTGATCCTGAATCAGCGGGGTCTGGACAAGCTACGTTTACAGCAAGCCCTAGAAAAGTAAACTGAAAATCTTCTTTCTTTTTCTTTTGCAAGCCTTCTCAAGCTCAGCCTGAGAAGGCTTTTGGCTTCTTCTTTGGAACTTCTTATGGGATACTATCGTCACTGCTACAACTAGAGCCGTTACATAATCGGTAACAAGGTGCCGTTTTTGGAAGTGAGGATGTACAAACCCGTACCCAATTTAGGGGAAAAATCGGTAGGAAAGGCCCTCTGGGCAGGCATCACAACCATAGCCCTGATGGCGGTAGGAGTGTTGAGCCTTTCGAGGGTGCAAGCCCAATCCGTACAATCCCCGCCCATATTCGAGAATGTCACCCTCGGTCCCCGGTTTTCGCCCGATCCGTTGACGATTCGGGGTATCAGTGGCGGCGAAATAGCGGCCCAAAAAATTGCAGGTCGCAGCGAAACCGCTACCGGGCCATGTGTTGGTTTTACGGACGATAAGCCCGATCACACTGTAGTTTTAACTTCGTTTTTCAACTTTCTATCCATCCAAGTGCAAAGCCCAGAAGACACTACCCTCGTGATCAAGGGACCTGGTGGCAGCTGGTGCAATGATGAGTATGAAGGCAAAAACCCTGGCATTGCTGGTCAGTGGCAGCCTGGAACTTACGGAATTTGGGTGGGATCTTACGATAAAAGTAAATTCAACCCCTACATTATCAAAATTACTGAAGTCAACTTACTCAATCCTGGCCCCTTCCGGCGTTAATTACTTGCTGCTTGCTACCAGCTGCCACCAGCACCGCCACCATCACTGCTGCCGCCGCCAAAATCGCTGCTACTGCTGCTACTGTCATAACTACAACTACTGCTGCTAGTATCGAAAGTGCTAGTGCTGCTGTTGGAAATCCAGCTAGTGCTAGAACGGCGAACGCTATTCCTCTGAGTGCTGCTAGGACGAGGAGGTAGGCGAGGAATTTTCGTCTCAATTTGCCGCTGATAAGAGCAACAGTGGCAATTGTGAGTAAACAGGCGTATCCCTTGGCTGTACTCTGTTGCCGATCGCGTAACCTGCGATGTGCATTGGACTGTCAATTCATGACAGGTGGGGCAAGTGCTAAATTGCCTTGAGTTCAGAATGTATGCACGGATGTGGATTCCCAGACTAGACGTTTGTTGGCAACCGTTGGGACATTGCCAGCCGATAAATTTGACGCTACCTAGGTTCTGAGCTGCTCGCTCAGGTTTCCTAAGATGGAATTGGAGTATATTCCAGTCCATTTGTTGCATGGGATATCGGCAATCAGCGCAATGGGTGGGGCGAGTTGAGCCGATTACTCGCGATCGCCCGGTTGGTTCGATGAAAACTGTATGGCGCGAGGGAGTTAGGCAAGGAAGCGTTTCCTTAACTTCCTCGTTATAGGAACAACAGTGGCATTCTTTGGCAACCAGTTGCTTACCTTCTCTATTCCATGTAGGTTGTTCCAAAATAGCTTTGATTGTCTGGGTGACGGTCAATTCCTGACAGGTGAGGCAAGTGTTAAATTGTTGTGAGTCCAGAATGTACGCACAAATGTGAATTGTCTGCCCAGTTAGTTGCGGATAACACTTGAGACACTGCCAGCCTTCAAATCTGACGCTGCCTAACTTTTGCGCTACTTGCTCAGCTTGGCTGAGATAAGGCTGGAGTGCGATCGCATCCAGTTTTTGCATCCGCTTTTTGCAAGTAGCGCAATGCCAGGGATGAGTGTCGCCACTGTCACCTTCTATGCGCGCTCGCCCTGTCGGTTCGAGCAAAATTCCACTGCGAGGACGACGCACATAAGCAACTGTCCCTAGAATCAACACTAATACACCGCCAACACCCGCTAGTGGGTAAACCACTCCTACAACGCTAGCAGTTGTAGTCGGAACGCTAGCAGGTGCAGCCGGAATGCTGACAGGTGGAGTCGGAACGCTAGCAGGTGTAGCTGGAATGCTGACAGGTGGAGTCGGAACGCCAGCAGGAGTTGGTGGTTGATAAGCGCTCAAGTCCATAACTAGTGCTTGCGTTCCCGCCAGGGTACCACCGTTAAAGTCACCCTGCTTAAATCGCGGTGCGATCTCTTGTTGGATAATTTTGCTAACACGCGCATCGGGGAGAATCGACTCGATACTGTAACCCGTTTCGATTTCTACGCGACGTTCCCGCTGGGAAATCAGCAGCAGCACCCCGTTGTCCTGCCCTTTCTTGCCAATGCCCCAATAATTAGACCTCTTGCAAAAGTCGTCGCTGGGGTAATATGAGGTCTGAAATTATGCGCTCGCTCACCTGTCTTCTACGCTCACCCCTGGTAATTCATAAGTAAAGCTAATGAAATACG
>NZ_JAMPKB010000056.1:0-37177 GCF_039961925.1 Trichocoleus sp. DQ-U1
CGTCGACACAGCAAAATAGTTCTTCTAGACTAAGCATGGGGTAATTCAGATGGATGAGAAGTTAGCACTTTCACCCTACCTGTTTTGCCCCTTCCTTATCCCGAACTCAGGTTGATTAGCAGAACTTGACGGTGTAGGCTCCGGCGTAGATGTCGGTGATGGCTGGCTCTGTTGACGCTGACTCTGCAAAGCATCTTGAGCAGATACCCCTTCACCTTCAGCGCCAAAGTACCAGACAGCTGCCGCCGCCTCAGCCCTCGTCACGGGTTTTTTCGGCTGGAACAGCGTTGTATATCCAAAAACCCGCCGGATATTTGCCAATTCCCCATTTTGAAAATCTGCCAATACTGCCCGCAACGCCTTCGGCTCAGTTTTACCTGCATCCTGAAATCCCCACGTTTGCTTCACCGCGTCAACCGAAGCCGTGGGCAAGGTCTGGCGGGTATCTAGGGGCACTTTCCAGAGAATCAAGTTTTCGCGGGTAAGCGGTGCATCGGGGCGAAACAACACAGCGGTAGCATCACCCGTCAACCGACTGGGAATTAAACCTGCCTCCGCTAAACCTTGAATGGCTGGAAAATCAGGGTCGTTGCGGGGAATATCCTGGAAAGCCGGTTGGACATCTGTTGATGCTAAACGGATTTGCTTCCCCGGACTATTGCTATAAATCTGATTATTCGCAGCTACCAACCAACGCGCATACTGGCGGCGGGTGATGGTTTTATTTGGCTCAAACTGTTCGCCTGCGGCTGAATTACTCTTGGAACCACCAGAGTTGAGCGAAAGTACCCCCAACGCTGCCAGGTTTTCTACGTACTGACGTAATTCTTGGGGTGCTTTGTTGATATCTGTAAATACGGAGGGTTGAGAAGGAGGCCCCGGCTTGTCTGTTGTTGCCTCAGTCGTTGGCTGACTGGCGACCTCTGAGTTACTTGATGATGGTGCTGCTGCTGCACTGCCGTCGCGGACATACTGAATGGTAAATTGTGTAGTACTAGCTGCACTACTCGCTGGACTATTAGCAGCAGTCGCTGGAGTCGGTGAGGGTGTTGAGATAAAACTATTACTACCCGAACCTGACTGGATGGAGACGGTAACTTTCAGGTTATTCTGGCGAGCCACTAAGATATCGGTTGGGGGAACAGCACCCTCCTCAGTCTCAGTAGTCTCAGTTGGCTGACTCAAAACTTCCCAGTTATTCGATTGAAATGCTTTCTGGTAAAAGGTTTGGACAGAGTTGCTGGGGTCAGAAGTCGTCCAACGAAGGGTCTGTCCTTGATTGGGATCGGGTGTTGGTGGCGTGACTTCTTGCAGCTGAGCCTCTGGATAGACGGGAATCTCCGATGGGAAATCCGAGGGGAGTGCAACAAGTGTTTCGTTCGGAGAGTTATTTTGAGATGGCAACCCAAACGCAGCCGGATTGTCCTTAAGTTTAGGGTCTGCTGCGAGCGATCGCTCCAGCGCTTCACTGTTGGTACTATTGGCGCAAGCACTTAAGGAAATCAGCAAGCAACCAATAAATCCGGTAAGTATAACAGGACGTTTAGACAACACAGGGCAAACTGGGAACACGTTTTACTTTCTACGCTAGCGCAGAAAGTAAAACGTGTTCCCAGTCAGTTCAATATCATTTTTTAGCACCTTGTCTAGATGTACCTTACCCAAACAAGGGGCGTTGCACATTGGACGGATGATAATTTCGCGCTCATACACTAAGTTTTTCTTTGCATATGAGCGCGAAATAAACCCGAAAATCAACGGCGCTTACGCAGTTTACTGCCCAATACCAGACCTACTACAGCGATACCAGCGATTCCAGAAGGTTCCGGTACATCCTTAAGATTTCCTTTCAGGACAACCCCATCATTACCGCACTCAATAAAAGTATTAGCAATGTAGTTACCGCCTTCAAACAGAGACTTGCTAAACTGGAACCCAATCGTCTGAGAACCACTTGCGGAGAATTTAGCGAAGTCAAGTCCAGCAGTACTCAATGCAGAGGCAGTGAGCATGGTAATGTCACCCACTTTTGTCCCTGAACCAATTACATTGAGAATGGAACCTTCCCCGAAGTATGCATAAGCATCCGTTTTGGTAGCCAAATCCGTGCCTTGAGTATTCTCCCGATCCCATCCAGAATTATAATATTGCTTCAAACTGCTATATCCGTCGTTTGTTGCAGTGACGCTAGCAGCTTGAACATTTTGGTAGACGCCAGTGCTGGAAACCATTGAATCATTAGTTGCTGCAAAGCGAATTCCAAACAAACTCTTTGCATCACTAGCAGCTTTAAAAGTTTTATCAGTGAAATTAAAGAATAAATCTCCCCAACCAATGTTTTTGTCAGCAGCGCCACTCGCGTAAGTTCCTGTCAAGGACGTACCACCAGTCAGAGCGACAAAAATGCTGTCACTGGTTTCCTTGATTGCTATTCCCTTAATCTCATAACCAGAACCACCAGAGCCATCATTAAAGGCATCAATTCCATAGTTCCAATCTTTGTAGATCGTTCCTGCGTTAGCCTGCTGCCCAGTTACAGATACCAAGCACAGAGCCGCCGCAGCGCCAGCCATTAAGGTTGCAAAATTACGCAATTTCATATTATGAAAGCTCCTTCTATTTACCCTAAATTAAATCCCCCTTAATTTGTAACAATAACCTTATGGATTGTCTCTAGATGATTTCTCGTAACTTTGAGATTTTGCGGAAATCCTAAAAGCAAGAAAATTTCATAAAGATGGATTCATTAAATCAGTACTTCTCTATAAAAATATAAAGGTAACTTTTTAGAGTCAGTAAACCTAGTTAAACTAGAACAAAAATAAGTTTTAAAGATTGAGAAATATTACACCCTCCTGAAATCCAATGGATCTAAACCAGAGGTCGCATGGTATCTTGGCTGAGAGCTGAAATAAACCAGACTATCTCTGTGGCTAACAACGCCAGATATTTTTAGTTGAAACTTCTATGGCATCTGAGGAAAAGGATTTAGCAGCCGTCAACGAATCTCCACAATTTGCTACCTCAAACTCGACCCAACTGGGACTTCCGTCTGAGATTCAGGCAGATGCGTCTTCCCAGGACGGAGTCAATCAAACTGGGGCAGTTGTTGCTGAGAAGACAAAACAGGGGCAACCCAAAGGCGTAGATTCCGGGGGACATAAAGAAAAAAAGGCAGCAGGAGGGGGAATATGGGAACAATTAAGAGAAAACCTGCAAATTCTATTGATTGCCCTATGTTTAGCCCTTTTTATCCGAACCTTTGTTGCCGAACCCCGCTATATTCCCTCTGATTCTATGCTGCCGACCTTGCAAGTGGGCGATCGCTTGGTAGTGGAAAAAATTTCTTATCGCTTTCGGGCACCCCACCCAGGCGACATCGTAGTTTTTGACCCTCCCCAAAAATTGCAAATTCAAGGCTACGCAAAAGACCAAGCCTTTATTAAACGGGTGATTGGCACACCGGGTCACGTCGTTAAAGTTCAAAATGGTAAGGTCTACCTGGACGAGTCGCCCCTCCAGGAAAACTACATCGCAGAACCCCCAGAATATCAGTGGGGGCCAGCGCTAGTGCCTGAAGACCAGGTATTAGTCATGGGAGATAACCGTAATAACAGCAACGACTCCCACGTTTGGGGCTTCTTACCCCAGAAGAATATCATTGGTCGCGCCTTCTTCCGCTTCTGGCCTCTTAGCCGGATTAGCCGCACTTAAGTCAAAGTTTTGAGTGATGAGTTTTATGTGTGTTCAATTCAAAACTGAAAACTCATCACTTTTCCCAATAACTTATTCAAAATCGCAAATAATACATTAATTGGGCAGTTAGATTTCCAGGAAGCGATAGCCGTTGCTGGAAATCAACTAGGTTGCGGTACGACCCCGCAACGAGACGATTTTGCACTACTGTTACGGCGAGAACCGCGTCAATCAATGGAATCTGCATCAGTTCTTCGACAGACGCTGTATTCGGGTTGATGAGTTGCGGCGTTGCCAAACTAGAGTCGTCGTAGTAACAAAATCTAATCACTGCCTCTAGAGGTTTTAGCCGAGCGGGTGGCATACCTAGTGCTGCCGCAATATCCTCTATGCAGAAAAACTGAACGCCAGATTGAGCGAGGGAAACGAGCGATCGCGCTTGATGAATCGATAACCCTGGCAATCTCAGCCAATCGTCTACACTTGCCTGATTTGCATCAATCTTGATACCAAGTTCCGCTGCGATCGCAATTTCTTGGGTTGATTGCAGGCGGTAGTAGGGATCGTTCAAAATCCTGCCCCGAATTGACTGCAAATTTGGATTTAATCGAGCTGCGGGTGGTAGCCATTCAAAAAGTGCCATCAAAAAGTGCCATCAAAAAGTGCCATAAATGTCAAGCGATGCGATCGAGCCATTGACGGCGCTTTTGCTCAAATTCATATTCTGAGATCAGTCCCTCTTCCCGCAGGCTGTCCAGTTGGCGCAAAGCATCTGCGATCGCACCCACCCGATTGGGATCGACGCCGACGGAGGAGACAGCCGGTTCCACGCCCAAATTAAAATTTCGGTCAAACTCATCCCCATCTTGGACTAAATACCAAAACCCTTCAATCGCGCTAGCAATCCGAGGAATCGGTGTCCCCCACGACAAGAGCAAATAAGCCAGACCCCATACCGGCTGTCCCATATAAAACTTGTGGAATCCAGCAACGGGTATCACTGCCCCCACCAACGCCAAGATAGCTGCAACTTTTCGATTTTTTGCCTTTGTTAACATGAACCGCACCACTCCATGACCCCTTGGCTCTTGCTTGCAGACTGATTTCCTGCTTCCTGAAGCTGCTGCCAAATTTTACTGCCAAATTTTCCGGAAAAAAGCTTAGGGAAAGCAGAGAATTTTCCTATCGAGACCATACTTGCGATGGAAGCAATTGTCTTCTTCCATAATATTGATTTTTTACCTTGAGAAGGCTTGCAGATGCTGGGCGCTGATGATTAGTCAAAAACTGGATATGCTTTACTAAAAGCTTGTCAATGGTAGGCAGGTGATAAGATGCCATCTTGGACAATCGGTATTGCTATCTTACTCGGCTTGATTTTGCTGCTAGCTATTTTTTTCTGGCAGTTTCGCAACTTACAATCTTCAGCTAAACAATCATCCGTTAAGCAAAGTAAGCATCAGCGTCGCCAACCCACCATTAAGCGACAAAACAAGCTGCTGAGACTGTTGAGCGGGGATAGGGCAGCTGCAATGCGGCTAGTGGAGCGGTTAAAACAGAGGCATCCAGGTAAATCAGAGGAATGGTATTGGGAAAAAGCGATCGAGGATTTAGAGCGCGATCGCCGTTAATACGGAAAACCGAATATAACGGAAACATTGGGCTGCACTAAAATGATACTCAAAGCAGTAAACTTCTCCTTGGCGGGGAAGCCCATTAACGGGAAAAAGAAAAGGCTATGGGATTTTTTGATTCAGAAATTGTTCAGCAAGAAGCCAAGCAGCTATTTGAAGATTATCAATCCCTGATCCAACTGGGAAGCCACTACGGCAAATTCGATCTCGAAGGAAAAAAGATTTTCATTGAGCAAATGGAAGCCATGATGGATCGCTATCGCGTCTTTATGAAGCGATTCGAGCTATCTGATGACTTCATGGCTCAAATGACAGTACAGCAGCTACATACCCAGCTTGGTCAATTTGGCATCACTCCAGCTCAAATGTTTGACCAAATGAACCTCACCCTAGAGCGGATGAAATCCGAACTGTCCAAGCAACCCTAAAGATTTTGGATTTTGGATTCACTCCAAAATCCAAAATCTCAAATTATGAGCGGGGTCTCTCAAATTTGGAAGGTGATGGGAAGTATTGCACGGGTTCGCCAGACATAGCCGTTGACATAAAATCGCGCCAAATCGGAGCGGCGTACTGGCCCCCTGTAACACCACCGCCTAAGCTGCGGTTGTTATCCTTGCCAATCCAAACAGCCGTTGACATCTGCGGGACATAGCCCACAAACCAAACATCTTTCTCTAAAGAAGTCGTACCCGTCTTACCAGCCGCCGGACGACCTATCTGTGCAGCTTTCCCCGTACCGCCACTGATCACCCCTTGCAGCACTTGAGTCAGAGATGCAGTCGCCCACGGGTCTAACACCAGACGGGGTTTAGGAGTGTTATCGAGCAACACATTGCCTCGGCTGTCTGTTACCCGGACAATCAGCGTGGTGTCAGAATGCCAGCCATTACTGGCAAACGTGGCATAGCCGCCAGCCATTTCCAACGGCGTCACACCAATCGCTCCCAGAGGCAAGGAAATCACCGGCTCAATTGGACTCTTAAAGCCAATCGTCCGCAAGGTTTCAATTACCTTATCCAGCCCCACAGACCGCCCGATTTTCACCGCAGGCACATTCGCAGAGACGACGAGAGCTTGGCGAATGCTCATCGCACCGGAGTAGCCACCGCCGTAGTTTCTAGGAGAGTAATAGCCCCCTCCATCTCGATAGCTGACTGGCGAATCGTAGACCGTGGAATAGGGCGAATATTTCCCAGTCGCGAACGCCGTATAGTAAACAAATGGTTTAAAGGCAGATCCTGGCTGGCGTAGCGATTGGGTTGCCCGATTAAACTTACTTTTTTTGTAATTAACCCCGCCAACCAAGGCTTTCACAAAATGCGTCCGAGGATCGACTGCCACCAGAGCAATTTGGTTGTTATAAACTCCCCAACCCTGAAGTCTTCTATGCCAACGACTGACCTTTTGTTCCGCCATCCGCTGGAATTTGTAGTCGATGGTAGTTTGGACTCGCATTCCCCCTTTTAGCACTGCATCCGGGCCAAAGCGCTCTTTCAACTCAGCCACGACTGCATCTGTGATGTAAGGTAGTTCGCTGGTTTGCCAAGAAGTCAGCTGACCCTTTTTAATGGTTAGCTTGCGGGCGGCTGCTTCCTCTTGGGCTGTAATCCACCCCAACTCTTTCATCCGACCCAACACCTGCGCTTGTCGCTGTTTGGCGAGCTTGTAGTTGGTGAAAGGGCTGTAGTCTTCTGGAGCCTGAATCATTCCTGCCAACATTGACGCCTCTGCCAAGTTGAGGTCAGCAGCTTTTTTGCCAAAGTAGCTTTCAGATGCGGTTTGGGCACCGTAATTGTTGTGACCCCAATACACCTGATTGAGGTACATTTCTAAAATTTGGTCTTTCTTAAAGATTTGCTCCAAACGAATTGCCAGCACAGCTTCAGCAATTTTGCGGCTAAAGGTACGCTTGCGAGAAAGAAATAGGTTTTTCACCAACTGCATGGTGATCGTCGAGCCGCCCTCAACAACCGAACCCTTCTGCCAGTTTGCTCGGACAGCACGACCAACGCTGTTGGGGTTGATGCCTTGGTGGAAGTAAAAGTGGCTATCTTCAATTGCGAGAACCGCCCGCTTCAGTTCAGGAGAAATTTGGTCAAGGGGGACGATTTCGCGATTGGCTTCGCCGTGGAGACTGGTGAGGTGCTTGCCCTTAACATCGTAGATGTAAGAAGTTTCAGTAGGCGCATAGCTGCGGAGAACGCGCACATCTGGCAGGTTACGGAAGCTAATTGCTAATCCAACCAGTCCACCAGCAGCTACCGAACTGGTAAGCATAGTGATGCCGAGGAGGGTTCCGCCCGTTGCTTTCCCGACTCCCTGCATGAACTTAAAAATCGGTGGGACTGGCTCTCGCGAGTGTTTGTCTTGAATAGTGCTAGACGACACGGGGATTTCACTTCCTCACTAAAAAATGTGGGACTTGGATGTTGTGCGACTGGATAGGGCTTTGCTGATTGAAATTACAAAGACTTTCCAGGGGCAGCCGGAGGGACGATTTTAAAATCTGTCCGGGAATGCGATCGGGAGGTTAGACCGGGGAGGAAACTGATCTGCTATAGCATCATAAGTGCAGCCTGTTCCTAAAATTTTGAAATCGGGCATGGAGATTTTAACAATTTTTGCAAATTATACTAATCTGATTTGCCTTGAACTTGCATTAAATACAAATATAGTGATTAGTTACCATACCCGATTGAGTTTTGGCAAAGCATGACCGCTAGTGTATCATCGGCAAAAACGCCTCCAGAAGCCCTCAGTTGGCTCTATCGCGGCGTCAGCGAAATTTTTCCCAATCAGCCTGATTCTTCTGACCCGGCGGAGAATTTGGTTCAACGGTTAGCGCAGGCTGACCGACCTTTGCGGGTGAAGTATGGGATCGATCCGACAGGTGCAGAGATTCATCTCGGTCATACTATCCCCATGCGAAAGTTGCGATCGCTTCAGGATGCTGGTCACACGGCTGTTCTAATTCTGGGGGATTTTACGGCTCGGATTGGCGATCCAACGGGGAAGTCTGAGGTACGCCGCCAGCTGACAGCAGAGGAAGTGGCTCAAAATGCCCAGACGTATCTGGATCAGGTGCGTCCAATCCTGGATTTCGATACGCCGGGACGGTTGGAAATTCGTTACAACTCGGAGTGGCTGGGCAAACTGGATTTGGCAAAGATTCAGGAATTACTCGCCACGATGACGGTGGGACAGATGCTGGCGAAGGAGGGGTTTGCTCTCCGTTTTGAACAAGAAAATCCGATTTATCTGCATGAGTTTCTCTACCCATTAATGCAGGGTTATGATTCTGTGGCGGTAGAAGCGGATGTGGAGTTGGGAGGAACCGATCAGAAATTTAATATTGCCGTGGGGCGAGATTTACAGCGGCATTTTGGTCAGAAGCCTCAGTTTGGGGTGTTGATGCCGATTTTGATCGGGACAGATGGCGTCCAGAAAATGTCGAAGTCTCTGGGCAATTATGTGGGGCTATCGGAACGCTCGACTCCGATGTATCAGAAGCTGGAAAAGATTCCAGATGAGCTGTTGGAGCAGTATTTTGAACTCCTGACGGATCTGCCTTTGGATCGGTTGCCAGAAACTCCGCGCGATCGCCAGCAAGAACTTGCGTTCGAGATTGTGAAGCAGTACCACGGTCAGCAAGCCGCGGAGGAAGCGAGGAAGGGAAAAACTGACGATGTACCGGAATTTTCGCTTTCGAGCGTGCAATTTCCGGCTAAGTTTTTCTACATTGTCAGTGCTAGCGGTCTGTGTAAAAGTAGTTCGGAAGCACGACAGCGAATACAAGAGGGTGGCGTACGACTAGATGGCGATCGCGTTGACACGATCGCTCTCGTCTTTGACACGCCCGAACAACTAGCCGGACGCATCCTGAGTGTGGGGAAAAAGCGATTTGTCCGCCTTGTAAGCTAAGGTGAGCGAGTGAATTGAAAAATTCACTCTGGTTGCCAAGTCGATTTTTTCAGCCTTACTCCTACCCGTGAACCCAAATCCTACTCGCCTAGAATCCCCTAAGTCAGTCACAGAGCGCATCATCGTGCCGCTGGATGTGCCGACAAAGGAAGCCGCGATCGCGCTCGTCGATCAATTGCCCCAAGTGTCATTCTGGAAGGTGGGGTTAGAGCTATTTGTCAGCAGTGGGCCGGAAATCTTAACGGCGCTCAAAGACCGGCAAAAGCGAATTTTTCTGGATCTGAAGTTTCACGATATCCCCAACACGGTTGTTGGGGCTTGTCGCGCCGCTGCCCGCTACGGGGTGGATTTAGTGACAATTCATGCAACTGCCGGTCGCGGTGCCTTGCAGGGGGCAGTAGCAGCGGCACAGGAGGGCGCACAGGAGGTAGGGGTGACACCCCCCAATTTAATTGCGATTACGCTGCTGACCAGTCTCACCTCGCGCCAGCTAGCCTTTGAACTAAAAATACCGCTAGAACTGCCAGAGTATGCCTTACAGATGGCGCTGCTAGCCAAAGAAGCAGGGCTGGCTGGGGCAGTTTGTTCCCCCCAAGAGGCAGACCAGCTGCGGCAGACTTGCGGCGATGATTTTCTACTGGTGTGTCCGGGTGTGCGCCCCTCTTGGGCAGAAGCGGGAGATCAGAAGCGATCGCTCACCCCCACCCAAGCTTTCCAAGCAGGCGCTGATTACTTGGTAATTGGACGTCCGATTACCGCCGCCTCTGACCCTGTTGCGGCTTGGGCAAGAATTTGTGACGAGCTAACAGGGGTTTCATGAACTTAGGTCGAAAGCGTCAGTTGTTAGAAATTAGGCGGTTACTTCTGATTTCTGGCTGTTCGCTGTTCGCTGCATTCAGCACTCAACCGGGACAAGGAAACTCCTCCCCTGCACTCAACAGGGACAGGGTTTCTCTGTCCCGGCAGCTTTCTGCTTGCCCCAATAATTTAGAAAACCTCACACTTCTACTCCTGCGGGATTTACCCAGTTATGCGAATCGGGTCAATCAACGTGCTCGACGCCGCAGCAGAAAAGTTGATATTTCTTCTAGTTCGGTGATTATCGCTGGACGCCCGGAATTTGAGCCGCTTAGCTTGGGTCCCGGTCAATATACCCCAACCACTCCAGCCGAACTTGCCGCAGCCCCCAAGCAGCTATTCATTACCACCTTGGAGCGACAATATACGGCTGGCAAGGCAATTGAATTACAGCAGTATCACTGGCTATTTCTGGCTCAAACTGACAGCGGTTGGAGCCTAGCACTCATGTTTTCCCGTACTGGCCCTTCTCCGGGAGGACGACCCCCTACACCGCCGCGCGATAGCAGTAATGGCATTATTGGTCAGGCAGTTCGGAATTGGTTGCAAGATTGCCGAGTGGGAAAAGTGCGATCGCTCTAAATCTCCGAACTCTCACGCATAAGAAGCGAGCATTTTTTTGACACTTCCGTAACTTCAACGGGAATTCATCCATCTTTTACTTAAATGATGGTTAATTTCTAATGCGTCTCAGTAATTTTTCTCAGTAATTTCATCATTATCTACAAGTTTTTACTTGAGTGCATAAGTTTAGCTTTTGAAAGTGCGATCGCTATCTATCTCAAGTCTTACTTTTATACGTAATTCCTTTTAATAAAACTTCTATATCTCTAACAACATTTTCAAGGTATCCGAAATTTTACGCACAGCAAGAAGCATTCTAATTTTAATTTCCGTAGCTTCAAGGATGACTTAATTAATCTTTACTCTTAGGATGAAATAGTGCCGATTTATCAAGGATTTAGCTAAAAGAACTAAATTATTTGAGAAAGTTGGCAGTTTAATTTAGATGAAAGGGCGGAAAAGCAAAACTTTGGCTAAATGATTAAAGTTTTAGCTTAGACCTACATCGCTAAAATTTGGGCTTAACGAGTTGCTGTGGATTGGGAGAATCTGTCACTGAAAACCTTCAACTAATACCTTTCAACAACGTTTCTACATGAGCACCTACCAGAGGATTAAAAGAATGAATTTTCAGCGTACATCAACTTTTCTATGCTTAGCCGTTGGAACAGCATTCACGATTTCTAGTTCAGCGCAAGCTGCAAGCTTCCAAACCAACGTTAGCCAAAAAAGTAACTCTGAGGCAGATATTTGGCTTCAGTCGATTACTCAGAATAAAGTCACAATTGATAGTTTTAATCTGGTTAAAGAGGCTAAAATAATCTCTAATACTGCTATTACTCTCACTAGCAAGAAGGGAGAAACTGCCAATCCAGAAGCCGGTGGCTACAACAATAATACGGGGGCTGCTAGCACAGATAAAGGCGATAAAGCTAGTAAGCCAAACGGTGTTGAAGTATCTGGAATTAAGAACCCAACCAATACTGATATTGCTACTTATCTAGGTAACCAAAACCTCAACAACATTATTGATACTGAGGATAAAGGTTCCTTTAGTATCAACCTTTTCTTCAATAACCTAGTTCGTGCAGATAAGACAGGATTAGACAACCTCTTTTTCTGGGAACGAGGCAAGAACAGCGATCTAGGTATTCAAGCAATTGACAAAGCTGGCAACCTCATTGGTAATTTTCTAAAACTCAAGCGAACCGATCAGTTTGCCGCAGGTTATAGCATTGACACAATGGAAATTAGTGGAAGTCAAGAGGTTGGTTCTTGGGGAGTTAGCCTAGCGCAATTGGGAATTACTTCTCTAGCAGGTATCCGAGTGACAGCAGACGCGAGTTACAATGGCCCAGACTTTAAAGTAATGGCTAGAGAACAAAAAGTTCCTGAACCAGCCACGCTTGCTGGCTTGGGATTGGTAGCTGGATCTTTGATGACAATTCGTCGGCATCGACGCCGCAAAGCTAGCTAGGTTTTAGAGAAGATTTACGTTCCTAAAGACTGAGTGAAAGTGAACATGAAAATGAGGGCTAGAAAGTGGATAACGCTTCTAGTCCTCGTTGTTTAGTTGCTGATACTAGAATTCGTCTGGAGCTACACCTACTATTATTGCTCCTGAAGGCAAAATACCCGACTTCGAGGGAGAAGCCGGGTATCCAAACCGCTAGCATCTGACAACTCTAATCGGATTACTATAGAGGCGCAAAAACTTAAAGCGGATTTGCCAGAAAGTAAGAGAGCAAAGAGAAGCAAATTGCGCCTCATCTACTCCCCAAAAAAACGCGAACTGACAAGTCAGCGCTTCGCTATCGCTCTATTTTCTCACTTCACGCTAATTTCTATCTGAAGCAGAATCCCGCTTCAGCTTAGGAAAGCGGTAAAAGGTATCTCCATCAGCATCTACTTCTGGCAGCACCCCAAACATCTGCACCTGACGATCCAGGTATTCCTTCGCTAATGGGACATCTACTCTTGCTGCTGCTGTCAATTGAATGAGCGAAATACAACTATTTTGAGCTTCCAGCAATTGATAAAAAGCATTTTCTAGTTGCATCTGCTGCTGTCGTTGCTGGGAGGTACTGTAAACCAAAAAACCCGCCATCACACTGACAGTGATGACAAAAATTACCTCAATAATTGCCATAAATTTCCTAATTTTATAGCAGAGAGGGTGGGCGATCGCGCAATGCTGGCATTGCCGTCCCACCCACCCTATTAATAGCTCTTTATCGCCCTGTGATGTTTATGCGGCTTGTGGCTGGACTAAATTCTCCACGCCCTGGATTACTTTAGCCGAGACAATCTTGTCGCCTGCATCGAGTTTTTCCAGAACTTCTTTGCCTTTCGTTAAATAGCCAAAAACTGAATATCTCCCATCCAACAGGTTACGACCGGCTGGGGTTAGTTCTGGCTCAAACAGGAAGAAAAAGAACTGAGAAGAACCTCCGTTGGGTTCTGTTTCCGGACGAGCCATTGCTAAGGCACCATAAGCTGAGAAAGGAAGCACGGGTAGGTCGAGGTAACGCCCCGCGTCTTCTAAGGTGATGCCATAGGTGGGTTCTTTGTCCCCTCTCGCCAGCACTTCTAACGGAACCGCCCGGTATTTGCCGGTTTCTGGGTCAATAAACCCCTGATCTGGGCCGGGAGGATCTCCCACTTGCAGCACGTAGGAGTCTTCGGCGCGGACGAATTCTAGCCCGTCATAGAAACCACGCTGGACTAAATCTACAAAGTTACCCGCAGTTACGGGCGCACTGTAACCGTCTACTACTAGGGTCAGGGGGCCTTTCTCAGTTGTCATTTCTATAGTGGCGCGTCCCTTGAGTTGAGGCAGATTACTGTACGCTGAGGGCACCTCGAAGGGGAATCCCGGCACCATTAGCTCTTCTAGTTGACCCACGAGATCGAGAACGTTGCCCCGTTCCGCCTGAGTTTGGTCTTTATCTTTGGCTTCTACGGTTTCTCGAAGCTTCCCAAATTGTTCTTCCATCTTCGCAATTAGGGCTTCTGCTTGAGATTTTTGCGACGGAGAGACGCCCGCGAGCAAGTCGGAGGAGCGAGCGCTTAAAATTCGAGATGCCTTGCTAACATCGCTGGCGATCGCACTCCAACGCTTACTTCGCAGTTGTATGGAAATATCTTCTAAATCGGCTTGCATTTCCCGCACTGCTTGATTGTCAATGGGTAGGGCATACCGTAACAAAGCTTTACCATCTGTGATGGCATTTCCCGATGGCAATCCACTATCACGGGCAGTTTTGCCAGAATCCCACCAAGCAGCGCTGAGTCCTGCTGAGAGTGTCATCATCAGCACTACTAAGACGCCTGTTAAAGCCAAGCGTTTGAACCAATCGAGCGTGGAACGGTTTGAATCAAGCATAAATTAATTCCTGCATGCTGCTTTCCCGACTGCGGTTGAAGCTTTCACGCTTACCAAAAACTCCATTTTTAATCTTGCCACACGGGTGTCCCGACCCAGCGACATTAGACGCAGCCGATCGATCTACGAGTAATAGGAAGAACCTCCGCTCGCGGTAAAATGAGGTGCCGATTGTTCTCCCCTAGATAAAGATTCATGATTTCGAGTAACGACTTTAGAACTGGCGTCACCATTGAATTAGATGGAGCTGTGTGGCGGGTAGTAGAATTTCTCCACGTTAAGCCAGGGAAAGGAGCTGCGTTTGTCCGCACTAAGCTAAAAAATGTGCAGTCAGGCTCCGTTGTGGAACGAACCTTCCGAGCCGCAGAAACGGTGCCCCAGGCAAATCTGGAAAAGCGCACGATGCAGCATACCTACAAAGAAGGCGACCAGTTCGTGTTTATGGACATGGAAACCTATGAAGAAGCAAGCCTGAATGCGGTTCAGATTGGCGATCGCGTAAAGTACCTTAAGGAAGGAATGGAGGTGAACGTCATCAGCTGGGGCGAGCAGATCATGGAAGTGGAACTGCCCAACTCCGTAGTGCTGGAAGTGACGCAAACCGATCCCGGTCTCAAAGGCGATACCGCCACTGGCGGCTCGAAACCCGCGATTGTGGAAACAGGTGCCCAGGTGATGGTTCCCCTGTTTATCACGGTCGGAGAGCGGATCAAGATTGATACCCGTACCGATACCTACCTGGGTCGAGAATAATGCAAAAGTTTTTAGTCAGTGGTCAGGGGTCAGCGGTACAGAAGAAACAACCAACAACCAACAACTGACACTGACCTTGAGACGAGATTTACCCTTGTCTCTACCAAGCAACAATTAATCCCTGACTACTGACATCCTTTTTCTCATGTCCATAGACTTCAACGATCTCCGTGAACTGCTGGCAGCGATCGCGCAAACCGATATTACAGAGTTGACACTCAAAAGCGCTGATTTTGAACTCACCGTGCGGAAAGATCCGCGCGGGGGTTTGCCGGTCTTGCCACCCGCCCTGGCAGGGAGTGGGAGTCCCGAAGTCTCGGCTCCCCCCTCCCAGGCATCTCCGTCCATGCCGTCCAGCCCGAACTTAGAGGCGGTGCCACGAACTGCCCCGCCGACCACTGCTGGTTCTCCCATTGATAGAAGACTCGAAGATGTCAAATCACCGATGGTGGGGACGTTTTATCGCGCTCCCTCACCGGATGATTCTCCATTTGTGGAAGTGGGCGATCGCATCCGTACCGGACAAACCGTCTGCATCATTGAGGCAATGAAGCTGATGAATGAAATTGAAGCCGAGGTGTCCGGTACGGTGATAGAAGTTTTGGTTCAAAACGGCGAACCTGTTGAGTATGGTCAACCGCTGATGCGGATTAACCCCGAATAACTTTAGCGTTTGTAAACGTTGCGCGGAGGCATCTGCCATGAATCGTCCAAAAAGTTTATTTCCAAAATTTTTCTATTTTTGGAGTAAGCTTTTTTGTATAATTTAATTGTCTAAAAAATTCCTTCTAAATAATGGAAATATCGATTAATTTTGCTAAATACGCATATTTCCATTATTTAATTTTACGAAGTTTCCTTTAAGAAATCGTATCTAAAGTTACCCGGTTTACAATATTAATCAACAAAAGAAATTTAACAATTACTAAATAGTTATTAACCAAAAAACATCATATATAATCAGGATGAACTATCATTTCTGGTTAGTCTCATGCGACAAGCTTTGTCTGTACCACCAGAAGTTGTACAACAACTTGCAGAGTATTTCAGCATCTTGAGCGAACCAATGCGGTTGCGGATTTTGAACTTCCTGCGCGACGACGAGAAATGCGTACAAGAATTGGTTGAGGCAACACAAACCAGTCAGGCTAACGTTTCTAAGCATCTAAAAGTGATGCTGCAAGCCGGTATCCTGAGTCGCCGCAGCGAAGGGACATCGGCTTATTACAAAGTGGAAGATGAGTTGATTTTTGAATTATGTAACTTAGTTTGCGATCGCCTTGCCGCTCGGATTGAACAGCAAGCCCGTCACTTCCGTGACTTTAGCTTAAGCGCGAGAAAGTAAACAAAGCCCTATAAATCAAAATTTTTCTCAAAGTTTTGGCGAGTCAGAGGCTGATTGAGTTCCAACCCTTCACCGCCCAAAACTTCCAACCTTTTTCCCTCTACATCAATCCAAACATTGGTATCGGGATTGATACTGGTGGCTGTATAGAGGATTTGCGCCACGCGACCTGTCATCGAGGCACTACCGCCACCAGCAGTAAATTCTTGGGACAAATCTACGTGAACACCATCCTCCCGAACATCCAGATTTCGTAGCTGCGTTCCCTTGGGAATCGTGCTGCTGTAAGCCGGATCGTTCGGGCCTGCCAACAAGCGATTGAACGCACCTTCTAGAATGTTCTCAGACTTAACGCCTGCCTGTATTTTGACCGGAGCGGGCACCACCTCAATCTTGCTACCACTACTCTTGAGCCAGTAGACCTGAACCGTCTTCTGACTGGATAGTTGCTGAGCGGACGGCTGCACAGACGGCTGTACAGACGCCTGAGGCGAAGTAGTCGGTTGGATAGCCGTAGCTGATGGTGTTGGTGAAGAGTCTGTATTTGCTGCCTGTTGCTCCCCTGGGCTACAAGCCGCCAAAGCCATCGCCAAAACACTAACGGCGATGCCAATCCCGATTCGACGGCCTGGTTGTTGAATTTTCATATGAATTTCCCTCCTTAAAATTTATTTGGATGCTGGTGAGGAGGTTTTGTTGAGGAATACAGTGAAGACGAGCGCTGCTCCGGATAATTCTAACGCGGCGTAGATGCGGAAGCTGTGTCTGGCTTTTCTACCCTCACAAATGCAGCTAACTCTAGTTGTTCCTGATTTAAATCTAATTTTAGGAGTCGGGCAGCAATCCCTCTATCTTCCAAGGTGCGTAGATCCAAGCGGCTATTGAGACCGGACACGAAGGAGGCAACCAGGAGGGGTGGCACTGGCATCCCATTGACCAAGACATTTGGCTCGATCAATTGCAACTGATGCTCAGACACGATACCTAGCCCTGATTCCACCGAGACAACCAGTTTATCTGCATTTTCCGGCTCCTGCAATTCCAACTGGAAACGCAGCCGGTTATCTCCCAGAAATTCCACTTGAGGATTGACAAACTCATAGCGCTGAACCAGCATATCAGCGTTGCTGCCAAGAATGCGGCTTCCCAGTTTACGCAATTGAGCGCTAACGGCGGGTGACTGTAAAGCTTGATTAATATCTTGCTGGGTAATCACCAAACGCACCCCAGCTTGTAAAGGTTCCTTCAACAATTCGGTCGGTCGCACTCGCTGCTGCCGGAGACGCGCCACATCCAGGTTAATGGGGTCGGTTTCTATTTCCAGCTCTGCAATCCGGAATTCTGGCGTTACCCACAACCCTCGCCCACCAATCCGCACTCGCTCAACTTTTCCTCGCACGATTTGGAAATTTGGAGCATTGTCAACGCGGACTTGCAACTGCTCCACTTTATCAAACTGGGAACGAATGGCATTTTCAGCGATGCGGTCGATGGCTAAATTTGCGGGGGAAACGAGAGCAAGCAAACCAGATAGAAAAATTGCTATAAATTCCATAGTTCTCGCTTAAATTTTCTGGCGCACAATGACGCGATTTTCTGAAATTTCGCGCACAGACGCAAAGTTTTTAGGAGTTATAAAAGCGCATTGGCATCAAATATCATCCAAGGGTTTTTTGAAGCGTAAAGGCACAAAGACACAGAATGAGCACTTTGTGTCTTTGTGCTTTTGGGGTGAATTGTTATTGATTTAAAGCAGCATCAATCCGCTGCTTTAAAGTGGTCGCGACTTCCTCCACAGGAATTTCCTGAGATTTGCGAGTCGCCCGTTCGACAACTTCCACTTTACCGCTATTGAGCGATCGCCCGGTTACGATGCGATAGGGTATCCCGATTAAATCGGCATCTTTGAACTTTACTCCCGCTCGTTCATCGCGATCATCTAAAAGAGTTTCGATTCCCGCTTGATTCAACTGGGTGTATAGTTTTTCAGCAACTTCCACTTGTTGGGCGTCGCTGGTGTTGGGAACTGAGATGATGACGTGATAGGGCGCGATCGCAACAGGCCAGATAATTCCATCTTTGTCATAAGATTGTTCTACGGCTGCCTGCGCTAACCGCGAAACACCCAGACCATAACAACCCATTATTAGGGGAATTTCCTCACCTTGTTCGCTGGTGTAAGTGGCTCCCATTGCTTGAGAATACTTGTTACCTAGCTGGAAAATGTGCCCCACTTCAATGCCACGGGCAGTACGGAGTGTTTGAGCGGGATCGTGAGTTGCGCGATCGCCCGGTCGTGCCTTGCGGATATCTACGACCCCTTCTGGTAACTTAAACTGCTCGCCCCAATTAGCACCGACAACATGGTATTCCAAGTCGTTAGAACCTGTGACGAAGTTTTTTAGCTCGACCGCAGTTTTATCGACAAACCGCAAAAACCGGGGAGCTAAATTTTTCGCCGAACAGATGTAATCGTCTGCAATGTCGGGAGCGATATAGCCCAAAGGTAGAGGTCTCGTCGCCCATAGTTGCTGAAGCGCCGCCGCTGGAACCTCTACAGATAGCACCGTTTTGGCTTGGTATTCCGGTGCCAATTTTGTCAGAGCGTTGTGCAACTTTACTTCATTAACTTCTTGGTCGCCTCGGATACTAATCAGTACCAGCACCGTCAAGCCGTTGTCATAAACTGCCTGGTAGAGGACGTTTTTCACCACTTGAGTCGGCGAACACTTGAGGAATCTACAGAGTTTATCAATGGTATCGGCGTCCGGCGTCTTCCGCTTCTCATAAGTCTTAAACGGAGATGGTTCGATGTCAGCAGGTAAAGAAACCGCTTTTTCCACATTGGCGGCGTACTTGCCATCTTCGGTGTAGAGAACTTCATCTTCCCCGGCTTCAGCCAGTACCATAAATTCTTGAGAACCAGACCCCCCAATCGCACCTGAATCAGCTTCTACAGCACGGAAGGCTAAACCAGTCCGGCTTAACATCTTGCTGTAAGCATGGTGCATATCCTGATAAGTTTTTTTCAAGCTTTCTTCATCGACGTGGAACGAATAGCCATCCTTCATGATGAATTCCCGTCCTCGCATCAAACCAAACCGGGGGCGAATTTCATCCCGAAACTTAGTTTGAATTTGGTAGAGGTGCAGAGGCAACTGGCGGTAGGAGCGAATCATATCACGAGCGATCGCTGTAATCACTTCCTCATGCGTTGGCCCCAGCCCCAGTTCCTGCTCTCGGCGGTCTGTTAGGGCGAACATGATCCCTTCAGCTTTGGTATAAGTATCCCAGCGCCCCGACTGCTGCCACAATTCAGCGGGTTGTAGTTGCGGGAGTAGACACTCTTGTGCGCCGGTTGCATTCATCTCTTCCCGCACAATCTGAGAGATTTTTTGCAACACCCGCCACATGAAGGGTAAATAGGCGTAGATACCGCTCCCGATGCGACGAATGTAGCCTGCACGGAGCAGTAATTTATGGCTGGGGATTTCCGCTTCCGCCGGTTCTTCCCGCAGAGTGACAAAAAACATTTGTGACAGTCGCATCGCTGGTTCCCTCTACAGATTGGATAATCGATATCTCAGTTAAGTCTAGAATGTCCACAAGTTCACAAGAAAACCACTTTGCCCGATTTAATGAGTGCGGCTCAGCCTCCTCTAGAATTTATTCCACCGGCGCTCAACCCCCTGGTTTTACGAGCCGCCCAACAAGTGCTACCTGGCTGCATACGTTCCCAAACAGCGATTACCCAAATTCAAGCAGAAAACGTTGAGATTTTAGTCGATTTATATCGCCAATTTCAGGATGGGAAGATCCGCTTTATGATGGCATTTCGCCATCCCAGAGTTGAAGATCCGCTGTGCATGAGCTATCTGCTTTGGAAATTAGTACCGCGGCTGGCACGAGAAAAGGGTATCTCACTACAGCACCCGATTCATGCCCACTTTCTTTATGACCGAGGGATTCCTTTATGGGCGGGAGCGCACATGGGCTGGCTCTATTCTCGCTTAGGTGGTACCCCTATCCATCGCGGTAAGGCAGACTGGACGGGATTGCGTTCGGCGCGTGACCTGTTTGCCAATGCTCGGTTTCCGATAACCGCTTCCCCAGAAGGAGCCACCAATGGTCACAATGAGATTATCAGCCCTCTAGAACCCGGAATCGCACAATTAGGCTTTTGGTGTGCTGAAGATTTGCAGAAGGCTGGACGAGGGGAGCAAGTTTTAATTGTGCCAGTCGGAATTAAATACCGTTACGTCGAAGCTCCCTGGAAAGAGATAGAAAAGCTTTTAGGCGAATTGGAAGTAGCGAGCGGTTTGCCAGAAGGAAAGTTGAAGGGTGAATTGAAAGGCGAATTACAGGGTGAAAGTTTAAATCCATCGGCTAACCTGCAACCTTTTCAAGCTTCTCTCTACCAGCGGCTGTGTCGTCTAGGCGAACATTTACTGTCTGTAATGGAGGAGTTTTACACCCGGTTTTATCATCAAACTTTGCCGACTGTGGAAGCGTCACAGAACAATGCGAATGAAGCTTTGGCGATTCGACTTCAAGCACTACTGAATGTGGCCCTAACAGTGGCAGAGGAGTATTTTAACCTGCCATCCAAGGGAAGCGTAATTGACCGTTGTCGTCGTCTAGAGGCGGCTGGCTGGAATTATATCTATCGAGAAGACCTGAAGAATATTAAAGCGCTGTCTCCCCTAGAACGCGGATTGGCGAATCGAATTGCTGAGGAAGCCAGCCTTCGGATATGGCATATGCGGTTGGTAGAAACTTTTGTAGCCGTAACTGGACAATATGTTCTAGAAAAACCAACCGTAGAGCGTTTTGCCGAAACTACCTTACTTTTATGGGATATGGTAACTCGAATTAAAGGCAGCAATCCCTTCCAGCGTCCTCGATTAGGTAAGCAACGGGTAGAGATGAGTGTAGGGCAACCCATCTCGGTTTCAGAACGCTACCCAGTCTATCAAGCAAATCGGCACGGTGCGAGACTTGCAGTAACTGATTTAACTAAAGATTTGCAACACGCGATGGAAGGTTTGATTGCTTCGGCTGGATGAAATCCCCAGTTTTTAAATAAGTTGGCTCGTGAAAATCCGCAGGATGACATTTATAAAATCTTGCGGATCGCGAGTAATAATTTCATCCAAATTATTCATAACGGCTGTACTCAGGACAAACCCAATTAATTTTTGCAATAAATGCTGAAAAAGAATTTCAGCGTTGAGTTTCCTGGTGTTTCCCCAACCTGCGAAAATCTCCAAGTTTATTCCATCCGGCTACTTAATAGCGAATGACGACTTCTCTGCTTACGTCTTCCTTTAGTTAGAAATCTTGTGATATCTTTGCCATCTTATTGATGGATTTCTAATGGGGATCATATCTGTCTCTAGCGGGGTTAAACTTCCATGATTTATTCGTTAATTTTCTTTAAGTAAGTGAAAACCTGTTTCTTGAACAAAAGAGACAAAGCAATTATTAATTTTCCGGAGGGTTAAGTATGACATCAGGCACTTTACACGCATACGATCAAGGTAAACAAGCTTTTCAAGGCATGGATGTAGACCAGCAGCTTGCCGTGCTGTGGTTTGTGTACACCAAGATGGGTAAATCTGTTACACCAGCCGCTCCAGGTGCTTCTGGTTCTGAGATTGCTCAGGGATTGTTCAATCAAGTTAAGGAACTATCCCATGAAGAACAGCTGCAAGTTCAGCGTGACATTGCTTCTAAAGCGAATACACAAATTAGCCGCGAATATGGTTCTCTGAGTCCAGAAACCAAACTAGCGTTTTGGTACTTTTTAGCGCAAGGAATGGATAGTGGTACCATTATTCCGATGCCTCCTAACTATGAACTTTCCCAAGCTGGAAAAGACTTGCTAGCAAAAATTGAAGGAATGGACTTCCAGCACCAAATCGATTTTCTACGCGGTGCGGTGCTACCGATGGGTGCTGAGGCTGCTGGGGGTTCTGACATCTAGAAAGAATATTTAATTTCCTGTTGAATTCCTCCTTTATACCCCCGCTATGTTGTTAAGCAATTAGCGGGTTTTTTTACTGATATTTTGCACAAATCCGGTAGCCTACTCGAAATTCAAATTCCGGGGTAACAGCTCAAGTCCATCAAAATGGACTTGAAGCTTTGAGACTTTGGAATTTTAGCCCAGATGAATTCCGAGAGGCCGATTCGTTTGTGTAGCTCCAAGTTGTAATGTGTGAGCTACAGCAAGTTTCGCAAGAAGTTTAGTTTTTAAGGGTAGCTAAATTCAACTTCCCTGGCTGTTACTGTTGTGCCTACTGCTTCTGGCGCACCGACTACTAAATTCATCTCGTCGCAGTAAACAGTTAGTAAAGGCTGACCTAAGTTCAACTGGGAAAAAGGGCTTTCTGCTGGGATTTCTAGCTTGCCACTCATTGCCTTTAGTTGAGATTCAAGCTGACTTTTGAAGAAAAGCAAATCGTAATTTTGGCTACTAAACGCAGTTCCGATTAATGGCTGTCGCCACCATGTAGAGATGGGCAATAGGCCGTCTGTGTAGCTGAGACTGCATAGTAACCGATCGCCTTGACGGACGGTGACACCAGCGCGATCGCCTTTTTCCCAGGTAAACTCAGCAAGTTCCTTCGGTAAACCCCAGATTCTTCTCCCACCAGCAACAGAATCGGCATTATCTACATAGATGTGGGACACCCAACCGCCGAATTTATCTTCATGTTTGACCATCCCTGGGATAACAATTAACTCGCTATACTCCAGCACGGAACCCGATCCGTAGTAGGAAAGATAAACCCCGCCTAGGGTTTTCCCAGGGAAAACTGAGACAATTTCTAACTCTGGAGGGATGAAGGGACGCGATCGCTCAATATCTATTAAATGCAAGGTTTGTAGCGCGTAACCTTGGAGTGTCCAAGGTGCCTGTGGATATGACATTTTCAACTCCTACAATCATATTCATTTTTATTAAGACGTTTTCCTAAACAAATAAACATCATCACGTTGATAGGTTAATTGAAATCCTGGGGTATTTTTTAGTTGATTTGCCAGCTTAGCAGCAAACTCTTGGCTAACAGTCCCGCCAGCACCGCCTGGGTAACGCACATTGAGCAATATATACTCAAAAGGAGATAGATCGGCAGGGGGTGGAGTCAGATCGTCTACTAAGTTGATCGTCTGGCGGTGAGTTAAATGAGGTGCAATTCGATTGGTGGTTAACACACCGCCTTTCGTTTGCACTTGAGCGATCGCTTCTCGCGCTGCTTGCCAAGTATCAACGGAATTTTGATATTTCGACCAAAAATAGCCATACTTTCCTAACACTAAGAAAGCCACTATCGACCACACGATTATTGCCCGTTTGTCTCGCATCCAACTTCGATTTGCGGCAAGGCTGGAAATGACAGTCAGCATCAAAAAAGGCAGAATTGGCAAAGAATATTGGTGGAGTAAATCCCGTTGGTGTGGCTTGTCAGAAAGAATGTTTAACGCCAACGCGGGAATCGCACTTACTAGAGGAGTCATGTGTCGGGGAGAAAGTCCCCAAATTACTGGCAAAACCAAGAGGGTCAGATATTCGAGTGTCTTGAATAAAAAAATTCTCCCCAATATCAAACTAGGCTTAAACAGTAGATTTCTAGCAATATCTAGAACTGAGTTACCGAGATAGCTATAACGTGAAACCGCTGCTACTTCGCTACCGCTGAAAGATGGAATAATTAGCTGAGTTGCAATTAGGAACCAAGCGATACCAGCAGAAAGAGCAAATGCACCACATAAACGCCGCTTCTCAAACATCAGCAGCCAAATCCCCATTGCTGTGACAGTAAGGGATAAAACAGCTTTACACCCCAAAATAAAAATAATACTGACACAAAACCACCCAATTCGATTTTGCCTAGCACACCATACCGCTGCTAAAAATGCGGGAACCGCCATCACTTCTGGATGGAATTCAAATAAATTTGCATTAAAAATCAGCGGGTAAAGCAAGTAGACTGCTGATATTGTGATTGCTTGCGATTCTTTCAACCCCGCTTGACGCGCTAGGTGCCACATTGGTAAAGCACCTAAAGACAAAGCGATGGCTTGTACTACTAACAACCAATGAACATTGGGATAAATTTTGTACAGGAAAGACAATAGATAAACTGCCCACGCAGCATGGTTTCCCATGTGATGAAAGCCAAGAATCGAAGAAATTGGCGGCTGTCCCTGACTCATTAAATAAACCACTTGGTCATAAATTCCCAAGTCATAAGCCCCCGATTGAAACATGGAGTGTCGTAGGCTACTGCACGCGAATAATATTACGGCACTTGTGCCAATCATCAATGACAGGGCACTCGGCTTGATTCGTGTTTCTTTCATAAGATATTTTTCCCGCAGAGAACGCAGAGAATTAGCGATTGCTGGTTACTTTACGTCCTAATCTAAACCCAACCTAAAAGTGAAAAGCTGAATTTTTTGACATTTTAAATAGAAATAATATCCTTAGTTAGACGCTAAATCTTTTGACACTTTAAATAAAAAGAATATCCTTCATCAGGAGATTCACTCAGTCCAACTGCATCAATCAGTTCTAGGCGACTAAATCTTCCCGTTCTTAAACTAAAAGGCATCGGGGAGACAGCCTTTTTATCTACGACTTTAAATCCAAATTTTTCTATGTCGTTAATTAAATCTTCTGGGCAGTATTCTATTTTATGTTCCGGATGAACAAAGCCCATTCTAACTTGTAAACGAGTAAGTTTTCGATTGGGAGTATCTAAACAAAAATAGCCTCCGGGTTTCAGGACACGATGAACCTCCATAAATACTTTTTCCGCTTCGTTTTCTGTAATGTGTTCAATACTCTGTCCTGACCAAACTAGATCAATTGTTTCATTCTCAAATTTAGATAAATCCGTCATAGATTGATAATAATAGGTTACTTTAGTGCCTTGAGGCGTTGTTACTTCATTTGTAGGTAGGATAGCGGAACCGAACATTCTTTGTTCAGGAGGCAAATCAATAATGTGGACTCGATCGGGAATAGAAGGATATCCCATCGCCAGTAAACTTCCTTCTATGAGATGACCAGCAGCACCCCCAAGATCCAATATGACCTTAGCAGGAGGAAGGTGTTCTCGGACAAGGGTTAAACGCGCTAAATGGTGGGAAAGAATTCCATTCGTTTTGAATAACTTTCTTTCAGTTTCAGCAGGAATCATCAAAAATGAAAAGACTAATGATGCCCGTGTTATTTCGCCGGAATCTAGCTTTTTTAAATAAAATTGAACTTCTTCATCTAAAGGAGGTGAACTAATCAAATATTTATAAAGGTTAATTATATAGTTTTCATTATTTACTTTGATTTTGGTTAGCTGAGAGAAGGAATTAACCATTAAAAAAATTGAAATTAAAAGTAAGTCGAAGGGATAAAATATTACATACCTAAAAACTTTAAACGCTAGAAGCTTTTTGTTTTTTAATGAGTTTTCCATATTCTGAATCAAATATTAATCGAAAATAATTTAGAATGAAAATTAGAGATATATAGCAACTTTATTTGAGTTGTACGCTAATATTCGCCTTAATAGAGACGCGATTAATCGCATCTCTATAGAAGGTCGCAAATTTTCAGGACTGCTATATAAAGCCATCGGATTAGTTTATTGTGAATTTAGCATACTGGTCGCGGTTCTTGTAAAACTTGGTTTAGTGAAAGTTGATTTGATTTTGATAGTGCAAAAATTACAGCATTTTAGGGAAACTTAATAGCTGGACGATCGCATTTGTAAGGGCGAAGATTTCACCCCTCCTTTTGCCTTTTGGTTTTTTCTTATCCTGCCCAAAGGTGTTGGGCAAATCGAATCGATAGCGGAATAAGTAAGACGGTAAAGAAGCCGATCGTGGCATATCCCCAACGCGGGTGACGGGAAAGTAATAAGCCAAGCGCGATCGCAAGTGACACAATGCCGTAAGCAATCCGCCCAATCGACCAAGTTCCTCCGGAGGACAAAATTAACCCCAAGCCGCAAAAGCCATAAATTACGGTCACTAAACTGAGTTGATTCCGGAAGTGCCATAACAAGTAGCCACCCCCTACTAACGAAACCGTATTAATCAACGGATCGCCTGCTTGTAACCACAAAATTAACCATAAAACACAAAAGCCGTATCCAACCTTAACCGAACCTAATCTTTGCCGGAATCGCCACAGCAAATAGGCACAACTGACAAGGATTAAAAATAGCAGCGGATGCCAAGGATCTTTAATTCCGCCATACTTCCAATTCGCTGTACCAATCGAAATTTGCATCAGCATTTTCCACCAACCCTGCCAATCGAAACCAACTGAAGGTCGCCATCCTCGCTGTGCTTGAATAAACGCGAAAGGGTCTGCAAATCGAATCCAGCAATACAAACTAAATAGAAGCAACCCTCCCGCAGTCGCTAGACTGGCAACGTAGGCGATAAGAGGTCTGCGTTCTTTCCACGCTGCAATCAGAAAGGCGGGGATGAGGGCAATTCCGGTGGGACGGGTGGCAGTTGCTAATGCACCACACAGGGATAACCAGCCATATTGGCGTTTATCAAAGGCTCGTAAAGCCGCAGTGCTGAAGAATAAAAATAGCCCTTCCGTGTAAATTACCGTTCCAAAGAGGGAAAACGGACACCAAGCCAATACGGCACTTGCCCAGCGTGCAGCACTTCTACCATGACGTTCTTCAACCCAAAAGTATACAAGGGCGATCGCTCCTAATAATGCCAAATTATTTACGAGCGTGCCTGCGACTTCAAACGGCAAGCCGAGGGTCATCACTCCCCGGATGAGTAAAGGGAAAAGGGGGAAAAAGGCAACGTTATGTCCTTGTCCGTCATTCGCGTATTCGTAACCAGAGACAGCGATCGCTCGATAATGAATGCTATCCCAGCCCTCAAAAACTCCCCAGCCAGATGTAGGCATTATGTTTGAGGGACTTGGAAGTGCAGGCGCGATCGCCATCATTGCGATCGCAATGATGAGTCGGCTGCTTAGCCACATTGCCGTTGCAAAGACGAACCCATTCGCCCATATCTCCTTTTTTTCAACAGCAGTGGTTTCCACAGTTGCAGCGTATTTTTGCATAGATGCCCCACTCAGTTGATCTTCCCAATCTTATTGATTGACACTCATCCAGCCCACGATTGAGGGCTTATGGTCAGTAATAATACCCCGATCTTTATCAATCCGCTCAGATGAGATGTTAAGGATGAACCCCAAGCAATTTATAGTGGAATTGCCCCTGAATCCTTAAATGATTGTGAAAGCGATTACTCTCCTTGGCTCCACTGGCTCTATCGGGACTCAGACGCTAGATATTGTGGCTCAAAACCCGGAAAAGTTCAAAATCGTGGGGTTGGCAGCAGGGCGCAACGTGCCAATGCTTGCCGCACAGATTCGGCAGTTCCAACCGGAAATAGCCGCTATCTGTCAAGAAGACAAATTGTCTCAACTGAAAGAAGCGATCGCAGACCTCGACCCCCAACCAATCCTGTTAAGTGGGGAAACTGGGGTCGTTGAAGTCGCCCGCTACGGGAATGCGGAAACTGTCGTCACCGGAATTGTGGGCTGTGCGGGGTTATTACCGACCATTGCCGCGATTGAAGCCGGGAAAGATATTGCTTTAGCGAATAAGGAAACTTTGATTGCGGGTGCTCCCGTAGTGCTGCCGCTGGTAGAGAAACACGGCGTGAAGCTGTTGCCAGCGGACTCTGAGCATTCTGCAATTTTTCAGTGTCTCCAAGGCGTCCCCAAAGGCGGCTTGCGACGGATTCTGCTCACGGCTTCTGGCGGTTCCTTCCGAGATTTGCCAGTCGAGAAATTAGCCTCAGTCACGGTTGCAGACGCCCTGAAGCATCCCAATTGGTCGATGGGTCGCAAAATCACCATTGACTCCGCTACGTTGATGAATAAGGGGCTGGAAGTGATTGAGGCGCACTTCCTTTTTGGCATGGATTACGATGGCATCGAGATTGTCATCCATCCCCAAAGCATTATTCACTCGCTGATTGAGTTGCAAGATACGTCAGTCTTAGCTCAGTTGGGTTGGCCTGATATGCGTTTACCGCTACTCTATGCTTTATCCTGGCCTGAGCGAATTTATACCGACTGGGAACCGCTAGATTTGGTGAAAGCTGGGAATCTCACTTTCAAAGAACCCGACCACGAGAAGTATCCTTGTATGCAATTGGCTTATGCGGCGGGTCGTGCAGGCGGTTCGATGCCTGCTGTTTTGAATGCGGCGAACGAACAGGCAGTGGCGCTATTTTTAGAAGAAAAAATTCAATTTTTGGATATTCCCCGTTGCATCGAATCAGTTTGCGATCGCTTTACTTCCCAAAACCGCCCAACTCCTACTCTCGATGACATCATTGCCGCAGATAAATGGGCAAGACAGGAAGCACTTGAGGTGAGTCAGCAGTTGCACAAAGGTAGTAGCGCCGCAGTCATGCGTTAGGAGATTTCCTAGTCTTCCTTTAATCGCTCATCAGCTTATTTTCTACCCCGAACGAAGAATTTTGTCGTATCTTCCCAGACTCCTCGCTCGGTTGTTAGTTTATCAATTTCTGCTCTGTACTCAACTTGGAACTGCTCTAATTGTTCCGGTGATAGTTGTGCCAGCAGCGGATTGCCTTTAAAACTTAAATTAATCCCCTTCCAGGATAATTCGTCATCTCTTAGATGGCGATACCGTCCTGACGGCTCAATTTTGATTTCGATATCTCTAAAACCTGCCTGTTGTAGCAAATTCCGACACTTTTCTGGAGTACCGAGTGTTTCGAGGATGTGTGGCAGCGATATGTCCAATACTCTAGCGCAGATATTCCTGTAAACAGCTCCCAGATAAGCTGTTTCGGGAGGACACGTAAATGCTACAAATCCTCCTGTTTTCAGAAAGCGATACCACTTTTGCAAACTAGCAGGAATATCAGTAAAAAGTACAATTGCTTCACAGCAAAAAATAGCATCAAAACTACCCTCACCAAAGTTGATGGATTCTGCATCCGCCTCAATTAACTCGATGTTTTGTAAGCAAGCTGCTTCAACTTTAAGCCTGGCTTGATGGAGCATTCCCGGAGACATATCTATGCCGATGACATAGCCTTCCGAACCCACTTTCTGAGCAGCAGGAATCGCCACTAAACCCGTCCCTGTAGCAACATCAAGGATTTTATCTCCTTTCTGAATTGGAACAAATTCAAGTAGGAGATTAGCTTCAAGTGGATGGCGAGTTCCTTCCTCACAATCGTAAGTAGTTCTAGAATTATAAAATTCAATTACCTGTTGGGTGTAACTGTTCATAATTCAATGAAATTGGTAATTGATCCGAGTATATGCAGTCTTATCTAATTTGTAAAAAAACCGCAGAGAAAGAGATGAGATAATTTTACAACTCCTACAAGGATTGCGATATATCGGACGTATCCAGCAGTTAGTACGACAAATTGAAATTTGGGAAACGTTGATAGAGAAAGTGGAAGGGACTAACATCGAATAAGTATCGCATCATCTAGGTTTTGGCGACGAGGCACGATCGCTTCCTATCCTTAAAGCGATCGCCTCGATGCTACCTGCGATTTTCAGCTTGTGGGGTTGGAGAGCGATCGCCTCGTGAAGTGGATTCTGGAGCAGCAATTATCGTTTGATTCTCTGACAGCAGTATACAGATAACAAAGTGAACATCCGAGGTTGAGCTAGCAGGTATTTGAGCAGAAGCTAAACTAGTATCCCTTGAAGAGGATGAACTAAGTTCACTAGAAGATGGCGAGTTTGTTCGAGAACTTTGACAAATTTTGTGATTTTGGGTGGGGGCTTTCGGTAATTACTTGTTGAATACTTGTATTACTAAGTAACCTTCTTCAAAAATAGAAATGGGTAAGCGTAGGGAAAGCTTTGAAGCTGTTCAGAAATCAGTTGCTAGAGTCAAAGACACAAATGGGCAAACTTGGGGAACAGGATTTTTTATTAGCCGAGAGGCGCACTTGTTGACTTGTGCTCATGTTGTTGAGGATGCAGGCGGCTGGAAAAATGTACGGATTTTGGATCAGCCTGTTAATTGCCTGTACGAGGGAGACCCTGAACGCGATGATATTTGCTTGCTTCAGGTTGAGGATATTCAAGTTATTCCAGTCGAACTGGGAAAAGACTTTGAGCCAGGAGATGAATTTCTCAGCTTCGGCTTCTCCAATGATGATTTTTATGGTGCTCCAATTCGGGGGGAGATTACTCCCTTTGCCCGCTGTGGCAAGCTGGGCGATCAAAAACTAATCCGTTTAGAAACTTTTTCTGATGCTCAACGTATTGAAGGTGGGCAAAGCGGTGCTCCTGTACTGCTTTACAAGCAAGGAAAGTATAGGGCGATCGGCTTGATTGTCGCTTCAGAGGATTTACAAGGCGGGTTAGCAATTCCTACTAATACGATTCTGCGGGAGACTGCTAAACTCAATATTTTTAAGGAACACAGAAAACAGTATTTAAAATACGTACTTGGAGGTATTTCAGTTGCTGCCAGTTCTTTATTAATTCTTAGCTTTCAGGTTAGCACGATTACAGGAAAATGCTCTGCTGAAGTTCGTACTCAGTATAAAAGAGAAATTGATGAGGCAGTTCGCTTAAGGCTTACTCGGAAAGCTTTAAAAATCGCTAGCAATCAAATTTCTGAATGTCGTAATGATTATCAAGGGTATATCAATACTGGCTCTATGTTAATACGTATAGGAAATTCAGATGAAGAAGCTATTAAGATGTACGAAAAATCTTTAGAAAAAGGCTCTGGGGTTGAAGGGCGATATGCGTTAAGTCTTGCATATAATCATTTAAAGCAATATGAGGAAGCTCTTCAAAATCTTAAACTTGCATTTGAGGATTCATCACGCGATCAGGCACAAAATATAACTGAGGATGTATTTTACTATAACTTTGGCTATTTTCATCAGAAACTTGCTGAAACTGAGCTTGATAAAACTCCAAATTTACGAGACAGAAAACAAGTTGAATTTCATTTGCAAAAATCCGCTGAAGCTTATTCTAAAGCTATTAACATGACAAAAAACGTTCGTGATATTGATGAAACAGGTGCTTACTATTCCGAACGAACAGCCGATGCAGCCGAAAATTTAACGGCTGTTTACGTGATGCAGTATGAACTTAGCGGTAAAAATTCAATTTTTCTTGCTAAAGCTCTGGAGACAATGAAAATTGATTTCAAAGCCAAACAACCACACAAACGCGCTGAGTATATGCAATTAGTATTGTCTGGCAATGATTACAGCTATCTTGAACCTATTCGTCAGTCCAAAGAATTCAAAGAGCTAGTGAATTTTTTAAATAAGGAGTATAAGTTGTCTAAATTTAAAGAGCAATAATCCAAAAAAATCACTCGGATTGACCTAGCAGTTCAAGCACTTTTTTTAACGTTTCGCGTTGTTGTGGTGGAATTTGTACGGTTGGTGGAGGATCTTTGAGGTCTACCTTCATTATCCTGGTGTCGATCATTGACTTTAAAGCTTGTTCAAATCTGCCTCGTTTAATAGGTAAGGATGGCTCAGTTATTTCAAGCTTTTCGGCTGGCGTTTCTTCTTGATTGACTAAAGCACTATAGAGTTCTAATAAGGTTGTAGTTTCCCCGATTCTAGCTCGATCCAAGAAGCTGCGAATAAACGAAATTGGAATCCCTTCATCTTTAAATTTCCAACTGACTTTAACTTTGAAGCTTGCCTGTCCAGAGGCTTGAACAATCACAGCAGAACCACTCGCTGTGAAACCTAAGTTAAACTCTACTTCTGCACTTTCAGCAGTAAGGGGTTGGTTGAGTTCTTGCCAGACATCGACAAAGGTTTGGCAGGCGGGCATCACAGCCTGACGAATCATTTGTTTGAAATCGTCTTTTGTGAGTTTTTCGGTAAGGTTATCGCGCGATCTCTGCTTAATCCCTGTTTGCCCTTCTGCTGGAAGCACCTCAATGTAAAACTGATCACCTTCTGCTTCAACAGGGATAAAATTACTCACAAAGCTTACCTCATTAACTAACTATCAGTTTGCAGCTACCTTGAGCATTCTGCCAACTTGCTAACAAAAAATTTAACATTAAGTCATGAATCCTCACTTTTTTGTCTCGTCTGTTTTGCTCTAATTGCCGATTACACCAGCTGCACTCAATAAGGAGCAGTATCTTTATCGCCACACCACCCGATGCCCCTTCAACTCTGCATAGCGGTCTTCCAGGCACTTTTGGTACCTCCGGCGATCGCCTTTCCTACAAAGAGCCTTTCCTACAAAGAAGCGATCGCACAAGACGACAAACCATTCAGCCTTAAGGCTAACAGTGTGGATTGTAAATATAGCGATCGCACTGAAGTGTAGAATAACAAAAAAATCGTATGAATTTTTTATTTGTTATACGATTTTTTTATTGTTGTACCTAAGACTAAGAAACTCTATAACAGCTTATTCAACTGTTACCGATTTCGCCAAATTCCGAGGCTGATCTACATCTAAACCGCGAAGTGCTGCAATGTGATAAGCCAACAGTTGTAATGGAATGACTGTGAGGATCGGAGAAAGCAACTCTTCAACAGCAGGAACGGGCAACAAATCATCAAACGTTTCTGCTGCTTCTAGGTCATTCATTGGCGTCACGCCAATTAAGCGGGAATCCCGCGCCTTCGCTTCCTGGGCATTCGAGAGGACTTTTTCGTAGACAGTCCCCGGCATGGCGATCGCTACTACGGGCACTTTCGCATCCAACAATGCAATCGGGCCGTGTTTCATCTCTCCAGCGGGATAACCTTCGGCGTGGATATAGCTGATTTCTTTCAATTTCAGCGCTCCTTCCAAGGCAATCGGGAAATTAATCCCCCGTCCTAAAAAGATAAAATCTTTTGTTTCGGCAAAATCGTGAGTCAGATGCTCAATATAACGCTCCTGACTTTCTAAAATTAGTTCAATCTGCGCTGGCAACTGTCGTAAGCCAATTAAAATTTGCTCTAACCGAATTGCCGATACCGTCTGACGCCGATAAGCTAAATCCAGCGCCAAACAGTAAAATGCCATCAGCTGGGCAACAAAGGTTTTCGTCGCCGCGACTCCAATTTCAATTCCCGCATGGGTTTCGATAATCTGCGGCACCATCGTCCCCAAAGTGCTTTCCGGACGATTGGTAATCCCCAGCAATCGCGTCTGAAACTGGGGCGGCTGACTGGCACGACGCTGGGATTCCATTGCCAAAGCTGCCAGCGTATCCGCTGTTTCTCCAGATTGAGTCACGCCAATTGTCAGCGTATTGGCAGTTAGAGGCGCGGGTGCGTAGCGAAACTCAGAGGCATACTGCACGATAGTAGGAATTCCGGCTAACTGTTCCAGCAGGTATTTACCCACCAGTCCAGCGTGCCAACTGGTGCCGCAAGCAAGAATTTGAATGTGTTCTAAATTTTCGTAGAGTGACGCTGGTAAATTCAGTTTAATTGGAGATTGACGAGACTCGGCCGTCCAATCTGCGTTTAGGTAAGCTTCTAAACAAGCGCGAACGACTCCCGGTTGCTCATAAATTTCCTTGAGCATAAAGTGTTTGAATCCCTGTTTTTCCACCTGTACGGGATTCCAACTCAACGTCCGGGGACTTTTCTTTAGCCTATCGCCTGCGAAATTGTACACCTCAACGCCAATCGGGGTCATTCTTGCCAATTCGCCATTTTCCAGCGTCAGGACGGCGCGAGTGTGGGGAACCAGTGCCGGAGTATCAGAGGCACAGAAAAATTCTCCTTGACCGAAACCGATGGTGAGGGGCGCTTGTTGCCGTGCCACAATCAATTCATCGGGATAGTCGGCACTGATCACCGCGATCGCAAACGCTCCCTCCAGTTTATTCACTGCCTGCCGTACTGCTTCTAAAAAGGGAGAATGCTGACTAGTCACCGCTGAGTTTTGCACTTGCTGTGACATCACTTCAGCCATTAATTGGGGGATTGCCTCCGTGTCTGTTCCCGCCTTCGTTACCGCTTGCCGCACTGCCTCTAAAAACGGAAACTGTTGAGGTGTAGAAGCCGAGTTATGTACTTGCTGTGCCATTAGTTCGGCGATTAACTGGGGGATTAACTCAGTATCCGTCCCCGTTTTCGTCACCGCCTGCCGCACCGCCTCTAAAAACGGAAACGGTTGAGCTGTCGCCGCTGCTTGCTGCGCTTGCTGTGCCATTAATTCGGCGATTAAATGAGGAATTACCTCGGTATCGGTATCTGAGCGAAACTCGTGTCCTTTGGCTTTGAGTTCTTCTCGCAACTCCCGATAATTTTCAATAATCCCGTTTTGTACCACCGCGATTCGCTTAGCCGTATCCGTGTGGGGATGGGCGTTGTATTCTTCTGGCTTGCCGTGAGTCGCCCAGCGGGTGTGTCCGATGCCAATCGTCGCCGGATTGACTTCTCGTTGTAGCTTTTCGCGCAGGTTGTAGAGTTTGCCCTTTGCCCGCACGCAGTGGATGTCACCTTCCAACACTGTGGCGATACCGGCAGAATCGTAGCCCCGGTACTCCAGTTTTTCCAAGCCTGCCAGCAAAATCTCTGTCGCCGCTTGAGTGCCAATATAGCCAACGATTCCGCACATATATCACAACACTCCTGTTCACACTTAAACTAAAAAGCTACTGGGCTATCCCAGGAACGTCAAGGTCAACAACATTGTATTGGTTACGGGCGATCGCGCTCTTATTCCGCAAAAAAGAGGGAGCAATTTGCCCCCTCAATGCCTTGGAATCGGAATGATAAAAAGTGTTTTCAAGCCAGCTTGTTAGTATGCCAAGCCCATGCTGCGAGTCGTTTCAGCATTGCTCAAATAAACTCGGATGCTCAAAAAGTCTGTAGGACAGGCAGTTTCGCACCGCTTGCAACCTACACAATCTTCAGTCCGAGGAGATGAGGCAATCTGTTGAGCTTTACAGCCATCCCAGGGAACCATCTCTAGGACGTCCGTTGGGCAAGCGCGAACGCATTGGGTGCATCCAATGCAGGTGTCATAGATTTTAACGGTATGAGACATCGAAAAACGGCTCCTTTCTGAGTGTTCTCTACTAATGACACTAGAATCAAGGCTTAGTTTACCGCAGGCGCATAGACGCCTCTGCAAAAGGCCACAGAACTTCAAACTCTGTAATAGATTGCCCCTAATTGCGACTTTCCGACAAAGGCGGGGAAATCCCTCTGTCTCAAGGCGGTTTGCCTCACCGGCAAAGCTGGGGTGCCTTCGACATCATAAAGAAGTGTGAACGAAAGGCTTAACTCAGTTGAACAAAATTCAATTCCAGCGTTCGACACAGAGAAGTTTTAACCCTTGGGAATCGACTATGACACTGATTCGTTGGCAACCTTTTCAAGAAATGGCAACCCTGCGCCGTCAAATGGATCGAATGTTTGACGAACTGGCAAGCGTTAATCGGGATGCTCCAATCACCTGGAAGCCTGCGATTGAGCTGCAAGATACAGAGGACAGCCTAATCCTGCGGGCACAAATTCCTGGCATCGAAGCCAAAGACCTTGATATCCGTATTTCTCGTGAAGCGGTTGTTATTACAGGCGAACGCCGCTACGAAAAGAAAGAACAAGAAGGCGGTTACGTCCGTTCTGAGTTCCGCTACGGAAACTTTCAGCGAGTAATTTCTCTACCTGTTGCGATTCACAACGATCGCGTCCAGTCTGAATTTAAGGATGGCGTCCTGATGCTGACGCTGCCCAAAGTAACGTCAGTTCGCGATCGCGTAGTCAAGCTCAATCTAGCAGATAGCACCAGTGCGGCTCCAGAAGTCACTGACGCACCCGTTGCTGATGTGAAGAAGCCTGAAGCAACTGAGAGTGCTGAACCGGCTAGCGTCTGGGATTAATCCAGATGAGTTTTGGTTAATCCGTAGCCGCGAAAACTTCTTAGTCTAACCACTCAACCGCTGAGCATCAGCAAGGCGGTTATTTTTCGCCTTCTTCCAGAAGTCGGGAAAATCCCCCAAAAGGCAATTCGGTTTTCCTCACTGACGTAACCGAACTGTTTTGACATTATAAAAACGTGGGAACTAAAAGCTTCATCCCATTGAACAAATTTCAATTCAAGCATTTAGTCACTGCAAATTGGAGGTAACTGTTTTATGGCACTGATTCGTTGGCAACCCTTCCAAGAAATGGAAACTCTACGTCGTCAAATGGATCAAATGTTTGATGAACTTGCCGGAAGCGATCGCGTAGCTTCTCGCCAGTACAGCACAACTTGGAAGCCTGCCATTGAACTCCAAGACACTGAAGACCATCTGATCCTGCGGGCTGAAATTCCAGGCGTAGAAGGCAAGGACATTGATGTCCAAATCACTCGTGAAGCGATCGCCATTAGCGGCGAACATCGCTTTGAGAAGAAGAATGAAGAAAAAGGCTTCTTCCGCTCCGAGTTCCGCTATGGTAGCTTCCAGCGCGTGATTCCTCTACCAGTGCCGATTCAGAATGACCAAGCCAAGGCTGACTTCCAGAATGGCATCCTGACATTAACCCTGCCGAAAGTCACGGAAGCGCGGCGTACCGTCGTCAAACTCAATTTAGGAAGCACCAATACGACTCCAGAATTGACCAGTCAGTCAACTCCTGAAGCCAACCACGCCAACGTGAACTAATCTTGCCCTTGCCTTCCTGAAGGGTCTTGAGCCTGGGTAAGAAACAATAGCCTAATTTAGTTATTTAACCGCTGAGTGGTCTTCAGTAGAATCCTACCCTCCACTCAGCGGCTATTTTTTTGGCGTTGCACCTTGAAAAACTATTTATAGCAACCGCCAAGATAGTTAGGACGTAGAGTAGAGATCACCTGTTGTCCTGAAGTTATTCAAGCTGCTCATGGCAAACCCCTATAGTTATAACCTGCGTCAGAAGGTGATCCAAGCGATCGAGTTAGACGGCATGAAGAAAAGTGAAGCCGCACAGGTGTTCCAAATTAGTCGCAATACGATTGACCTATGGCTGAAGCGGCGA
>NZ_JAMPKB010000057.1:0-36144 GCF_039961925.1 Trichocoleus sp. DQ-U1
AACTCAAGCAGTATCGAGCGATTGCAACGCGCTACGACAAGCGTGCGGTTAACTTTCTCGGTGCGATTCACCTCGCTGCTACGGTCATCTGGTTGAATTGATGACACGCCCTAGGGTACACGCTGAGCGGTTCTCTAATTATTAAAATTCCCTGACTTTTAGCAGTGGCTCAGAAGACATTGCCCAAGGGAGAATTTCAAAGATTAGGGAGGCTAAATTTCTCAGAAAAATCGACTGAGCCGCTGCCAACTTTCCAGCCGTCTTTATCTTTAGCCTCCTTCAGCTTTCGATGCCAAGTTAGTCAATAGAAATTGACTGTGGGCCACTACCTTTGCCGTTACCACTGCCGTTGGAAGAAGCTGTAGGGGAAGGAGCTACACCTGCCTGTCCGTCAAGCCAGGTTTTCACGGGGTCATCATTCAGGTTGATGCGGAGTAAACCAGAAACCAATCCGCCTAAGAAAGCGCCTGGGTGCTGAGTGAATTCTTTAAAGAGCGGGGTTAGTTCATCGAGAAACATTGAGAGTCTCCTGTTGCTGCCTGATAGTAACTGATGTCTATCCGTCGATCGTAGCGTGTCCGATTGCGGGTATTGGTATGGGAAGATGCGATCGCATCTTCCCAAAAACAAGGTTTACGCCTCTATCCAGACTTTTGGTCGGAGAATAAGCACTTATCCGAGTCGCACCCAGCGGGACCGACTTCCATTAAATAGCCTGAATCGTAACGACTTAAAGCAGCATGAAAATTTTCGGTCTGGCGTCGCTTTTCGACTTCCTGGACTATCTGCTCATACTGCTCTTTGGCGATTGGCTCAAACGGCAAGCGCGGAAACGTCTGATGATCGTCGAAGCGAGCTAGAAGCGCTGCTGAGATGTAACCCTGATCGTCTCGGATTGCTTCGTAAATCCGAGTGCCTAACGCTTCGATCTCGCTCTCGCGCAACTCGATGGTCGCGGAGGTGTTGTGACGCACAAAGAATTTTTGAACTTGCATATAAAAATCCATTTGCGCGATCGCGTTAAACTTGCCAATCTCGATTTGATCGGCTCCCGGTAAATCCGCCCAAGCGACAGCAACGGGGATTTCTACCAGCCATTCCGAGCATCTGGGATCGAAGGGATCGTTCAGGAGATTGCCGTTTTCATCTTTATCAGACTGAGACGGAATCACGTTGTACCCGTAGTCAATACACGCCAGAGCAACTGGGTCATTCTTTCTGAAGGTGATCCGGCGCAGAAAACGTTGAGCTTTTGGCGGATGCCAGCCCGGTGAAGCGCCTGTCAGCAAGGATTTTGTCCCGGAAGGCTGAACCGTGGTGCAGCGGTTGGGGCGTTTGATGCCGTGGCGATCGCAATAATCCCATACCACTTGATGCACCGTTTCCCGCCAGCGCGTCAGATATTCCTGCTCCTGTTTCTTAAAGCTTAGTCCTGCCTCTGTTTCCGGTCTCCCTGCTTCCCACCAGCGCAACCAATCTACACCAAAGGCATTCACAAAGAAATCAAATAATCCTGTGAAAGAAACTCCCACAATTGGATCGAGTTCTCGTGACTTTCGATAGCGTTCTTCGACAAATTCGTGATTGAGCAGCGAGGCGACTGATAATGCTCCAGCCGTGAAAGCTTCCTCTTGTTCTTTATAGTTATGTGGGTCAATTTGATTGAGATGAACCTCCGAAAGGTTGCAGTGGAAGTTTGAGCCGATGATTTCCAGTTTTGTTATCCACTATTTCTAGTGGTCTCGGACTATATCTTCACCTGGTCTAGGTGGAGGGCGCTATCTGACCATTATTGGTTTCCCGCAGGTCTAGTCTCTGAACCTTCTCCAGCTCTGGGGCTACCTGCCTTACATCTGGAGCTTGGCTGCTGATTACCTTGCACCTTTTTGGGTGTTTAGGCTTCCAGCAATTCACCCTCTGACTATCTAACCTGTTCCCAGGTTAGGCGGCAAAATCTAAGCTACCGCAAGGATTCAAACCAACACGAGCTAATCGATGCTCTATCTCATCAGGAGATAGGTGGGGGTAGTGTTCTCCTAACCACTGTTCAGCGCTACCTTGACTATAAGCTTGCAGAAAATCAGTTTTCAGCTCAGGGGTTTCTAATAGATCGCAGTTGGCTCTTGCTACTGCTTCTCCTGCCCATTGAATTGCGCCTTCCCCGGAATAATGCTGCTGACGAACAGAGGCAAGGCATTCTTCTAGAGTGGGTTTGTGGTGAAAAACTCTAGTGTGATTTGCCATGCGAAGCGCATCCCGTTCTGGATCGATGCGCCAGTTGCCGTTTTCATCTTGCTGCCAAAGATTGCCTTTCGCGTCGGCAAATTTTTCATCATCGCTAGAACCTTGCCTCATTCCAGCTGAGCGCCTGACGTTGCCAGCAACCACGACAACGGCGGCTTCATCTATTAATAAACAGCACTCAACCGAATTCAGACGCCTTCCTAGAGCTTTATTTAAAATTGACGCGCAACGTTCGTAAAGACCTGACAACTTCACCGGATTGGCAACGCCACCAAAGCCTTTGAGGGGTTCTCCAGCTGCTCGGACATCGGTGAGGTCGATGGATACCTGTACTTCTGCTGTGAAGCGCTCATCGCTCGATAATTCCAGCAAAGTTTGATAAGACTTAACCCAGCCTTGGCGACTGTCTCCGACGTAAATTTTGACTTTTTCGCCCTCTACTTTCACTTCTGTCAGTTCGCGGCGCTGCAACGCAGGAGTAGAGCCAATCTCACCTTGTACCGTCACCACAAGGCGATTGCGAATTCGTGGCAGTTGATTAATGTATTTTGGTTCGAGAACGGCTCCAGTGCCACACCCCATCATTGCCAAATCCATCATCAGACCGAAGGCACGCCAGTCTACTACATTGGTGCTGGTGCAGTTGTAGGCTCCTGAGAAGTTTTCGGGTCTTTCAATCCACTCGCTGCCGCCCACCCAGAGCCAACGTCCAGAGGCAAGAGCTTTCATCTGGCGCTGCATGCGATCGATCGTGTCAGCTTCTTTAGGGGTGAGCTTGCCAAGCTTCGTCAACGCCCTAATCGTGCGATCGCACACTTCATCCCAAGTCTCGCGCCCCGATTGGGTGCGACGGCTGTACGTCCTAAAAAATACAGGATTCGCAGCCGGTGCCGTTTCAGGAAACCGGCTCGTCTGGATTACTCGCTCAAGCTCTCGAACCATAGGTCAAGTCTGATTGGTTTTGGGAAAATTCACAGATCACTTACTATACGCGATCGCAGATATGGGGTCAAAGCTTGAAAAATCGAGGAAATTGCGCTATCCGTGTGGCTTTCTAGATAAAATTGGTACAGTAAAATATCCCATTGAGCGGCTCAATTGGTCACAGTTGTAATAGTTACAAGAGCGTCAAAAGGCAAAAATTAAGGGCGATTGTCAGCCGCCCTTTCCCATCGTTTGAGATTACTGTCTTGCTTTCAATTGCCTTTTTGAGAGGCGGTGCAAACGTTCAACAGCAAACTTATTTCACGAGCGCAACAGACAGGATCTTCCCAATTACAAATACTCCCTGTCGCAGTCATTTGGCTCATCAAATTCGGAGGGCAGCAAGTCGCAAAGTTACCAGATTGCGATCGCGTTAATTTTCCCAAATCCTTTAAAGGAGCGCTAGGAAACAGCAATTAAACAACTCAAGATACTAAACTGATATTTTGGAAAATGGGTAATTGGTAATGGGCATGAACTCTTGACGATGATGCTTGCTCCCTGGCGATCGCTTCTTTCGGGTGCCCTACACCGTAACCGTAGCGAACCCCATTCTCGCTACTTACAGCTAGCCACCATCCAGGCTGATGGGCGTCCTGCTAACCGCACGCTCGTCTTTCGGGGATTTTTAGACAATACCAACCAATTAAAATTTGTCACCGATTCTCGCAGCCAGAAAGCCGATCAAATCGAGCATCACCCTTGGGCAGAAGCTTGCTGGTACTTTACCACCACTCGCGAACAATTTCGCCTCGCTGGGACGCTGACGCTGGTAGGAGCCAATTATCCTGATTCTCTGCTCCAGCAAGCGCGTCAGGTGTCTTGGCAAGACCTTTCCGACGCCGCTCGCCTGCAATTTGGTTGGCCCCATCCCAGAGAAAGGAGAGCCGATGTCAGCACTTTTTCTCCGCCGCCACCCGACCCCCAAAAGCCGCTAGAGAGTTTTTGTCTCCTACTACTAGAACCCGTACAGGTCGATCATTTGGAGTTGCGAGGCGATCCCCAAAACCGAAGTCTTTATCGCCTCGAAAGTTCTCAAGCTTGGTCTATTCAAGCCGTAAATCCGTAAGAATTAAAAACGCAAAATTAAAAATTGAGAAATTCCATTTTTAATTTCTAATTTTTAATTACTCAAATCCCAGAACCATCTAAGAATTGGCGGATCAATCCATCTTGCACACGACAACTGGGTGCGGCGGCTGGGATATCCGATACATGATGTCCGGCTCCTAAGGGAACAGGCATTGAGGCATGAGCCGGTTGTTGTAACTCTTGTACCTGTTGTTCTAGTGCTTCCAGACGGTCAACCAAAGCCCGAATTACCGCAGCCTCAGAATCGGGAAGGCTTCCATGTTCTAAGGGATTCACGCGGACGCCGGAACGATAAAGAATCCGACCCGGAACGCCTACTACCGTACAATCCGAAGGAACATCGCGCAATACAACCGAGCCAGCACCAATGCGGACATTATTGCCGATTTGAAGATTGCCGAGAACTTTGGCACCAGCACCGACTACGACATTTTCCCCCAAGGTAGGGTGACGCTTGCCACTTTCTTTCCCAGTACCGCCTAGCGTAACGCCCTGATAGATCAGAGCATAATCTCCCACAATGGCAGTTTCACCAATTACCACACCCATGCCGTGGTCAATAAAAACGCCCCGCCCGATTACGGCACCAGGGTGGATTTCAATGCCGGTAAAAAAGCGAGCTAAGTGGGAAATCAACCGGGGGATGAAGGGGATTCCCAGTAGTCTTAGCCAGTGTGCAAGGCGATGAAATAGCAGCGCTTGCAAACCGGGATAGCAAAATAAAACCTCCAGCCAGTTACGGGCTGCTGGATCGCGCTCGAAGATGATGCGAAAGTCAGCTAGAAGCGTAGATAGCACGAGTGGATATCCATTTTGGCACTACAGACCACTCACTATCATATCGTTCCGAGTGAGTTTCTAAGGTAGGGGAACCGCACCGAAGTTTTAAATTTTGGATGGCGGTGTGAGAATGATGACAGGTCAAGACTTAGACTCTAAATCATCTAAAAAATCTGGGGTTCTATTCTGGTTGCACAGAAAGCGTATAATCCCATCTTTGCCGCTCTTTGATGGAACCTACCCAAATACTATAGTTGCCTGATTTCCAGTCTGAGTCTGTGATACTCGCATCTTTGTTGGAACCCGTGTCATCGCCACAGCGAATGGTACCATCAGGCCCCTTGATGACTAGAGTGCTGTCCTTGCCTCCAGTATTTACTTTTACTGTCAGATTGGGGAAACCTTTCTTCACCACCATGATATGGTCGGGAGTTTCGTCGCCCCCATAACCAATACAGGGGTTGTTCTGGCGATCGCGATTCGCGATCGCTGACAGGGAGAATGCTCCGCTGGTATAACCAGTCACAGATGCCTTGCCACTTCCATCAACAATCAAACGGTCAAAATTTGCTTCTTTTGCTAAAACGGCTGTAGCGCTGAAAACGGTCAGTAAAGCTAGAATTCCAAAACGCCTAAATTGCATGGCAAGTACCTCTTCTCAACTACGGTATTTATTTTCTCTCCGTAGATGAGTACGGAATATAGATAAGCCTACTTATAGTTGTAATCAAAACGGTTCTCTCTATTGGCAGTATAGGTGCCAGATGTATGTCTGCCACATGAATCACCAATTTTTTGTTGCAGTATTTTGTTGCCCTATTTTGTAGGAGGTTGTGTGCCCCTCGTTATCTTGATGATGCTGCTGTTTGTCACCAGCTGGTTCTTCTCGGAAGTTTTAGTGTTATTTCCTTTGAGCATTTTGAATTTAGTATCAATCCCCCACTGGTTGATGATGGTAGGGATCTTGATCTTTTTTGCCTGGTGTTTTGGGGAATAATGCTCAACTGTGTGCGTGTTAGCTCAAAAAATCGAGAGCATCTTCAGCCTTTTAAAAAATGCAAATTAAAGAACTCCACCCCAACGGGAAGGTTTGGGGCGGGGTTCTTTAAAATTCCGCTACTAATGCTCTAGCACCGGCTAGCAAGCAAGAGAATAGCCAATTAACTACTACTTAAAAGGGAGAATCAGCTAACTCGCGCTCAAGCTCAGCGTCTGTCACTAGAGGCAGTACAACCTGCTGTTCCGAATAAGGGAGAGAGTGGGGACTCTTAAAGGTTTTCTGAGCATCCGCTTTTTGACACGCCATCATGGTTTTGACGTGTTCGCCTTCGTCATCCCGGATGTTGACGAAAACGTCATAGAGGTTATCAACCGCAGGGCGGCGAGATTCGGGGACTACGCCGGTTTGAAATTCATCAAATAGGTAGAGATCGCCGTCCCGGTAGTAGTTGATCGCAACTTGGGGCGCGGGTTTGGTTTTCAATTCGGCTTCATGCTCGCGCAAGAAGGCGTCGTAGGTATGATGGGCGTGTTCTTCCACCATTTCCATGAAGTTGTAGGCGGTGCGGGGCGAAACGATGTAAAGAGCTACAACGACCCAATAGTAGAAGAGGGCTGTGGTTTGGGCAAGGAAGCGATCGCTCCAATGTTGGTTTCCCCCTAGGGATTCCATAATCAGCAGGTGGTGCATTTCATTCCAAGATTCAGCGAAGTGAACCTTGAGCCAGTCAGCTTTTCGCCACCAACCGAGGGTTTCGTAAAGGTGTAAAACTGATAGGAAGGAAAAATAGGGGACGCGAGCCACTGTTTCTAGCACGTAGAAGCGCTGATAAGGGCGATCGCGATAAAGCGTGTCGATCGCGAACACAAGCACGCTAACCAGAAATCGAATCATTAAGTCCTCCCTTAGGAGTGAGAAGAATGGCTGAAAATTCAGCCTGGAGGAAGATGCTGTTGGGTTTTTCTTTCCTCTTACTTTGATCGTAGCGCTCCCCGTAGCGATGGGTATCGCCTGAGTGGGTGAACTAGGGTGAGAAGTCCGAACATTAGGGTTCGGGTTGCAACTTACCTAACCCTTGAGCCATCTTCAAAGCCCCGCTCCGCTTCGGAGAGGGGTTTGGGGAGAGTTCTGCCAACTTCTACACCATAGGGAACGCGATTAGGGGGCTAAGTTCCTACAGCACCAAGCTCAAGTGAGAACCGCTGGGGGTTTTATACACTTCAATCCGAGTCTGGAAGGCTTCTTTGAATTGCGGCATATGGGTGACAGTGAGGATGCAGGCGAAGTCAGGCGCGATCGCATTAATTGCGGCAATCAAGCGATCGCATCCTTCCGCATCTTGGGTGCCAAATCCCTCATCGATAATCAGCATTTGCAATGCTGTTCCCGCACGCTGCGCCAACAATTTCGCTAAAGCTAGACGAATCGCAAAGTTAATCCGAAACGCTTCCCCGCCAGAATAAGTTTCATAAGGGCGGGTGCCGCGAGCATCGGCAATTAAAATATCTAAAGTGTCAATCATTTTGCTAGCTTTTTTTGCAGAGCGTCCACTCCGCCCTGCTTTCTGAGTAACAAACTGTACGTGTAACTGGTTTCCACTAAGCCGAGAGAGGAGAGTATTCGTTTCTGCTTCCAATTGAGGCAGAATATTTTCAATCATCAGAGTCTGGATGCCATTTTTGCCAAAAGCTTGCCCCAATTCCTGGTAAACGCGATATTGCTGTCGCACCTTGGCGTGCTGAGCAGTGAGTGCGTCATGCTGAGTTTGAAGCGTTTCTAGATAATGTTGTTGTTGTTGCAAGCTTCCTAACTGGCGTTGCTTCTCGTCGAGTTGCAGACGCCGCCGCTGTATCTGCTGTTCAATCGTTGTAATTTCGGCTTTCGTATCGGGTGTTTGTTGCAACTGGCGAACGATGGTGTCTATCTGAGTCGTCATCTGTTGCAAATCTTGCGATCGCATTTGCAACGATTGCTCCAAATCTTGCGATCGCTTTAATAAAGAAGGATATTGCTGTTGCGCGGAAGCGAGTTCCTGATAACGGACTTGCCACGCCTGAGACTTGCGTAAAGCGGTTCTAAGCGCGTCGTGCTGCGATCGCTCGTAACCAATTTCCGCCATTTCTCGATCGAGTGCTTCAATCTGCCGCGATAATTCCGAATTTACTTGCAGTTGCTGCATTTGCGATTGCAGATTCGCAATTTTCGCCACCAATTCTGGCATCTGAGCGTCTATTTGAGCTTGACGCCGCTGTGCTTGTTTAACTTCTGCTTGCTTAATTTCTGCCCAGCGCCAGCGCTCTACCTCACCTCTGGCGAGGGCATGGTCTTGCTCATTGTAGTTAAGTTGTTGCAACTGTTGCTCAAGGTGGCGCAGTTCTTCTTGTCGATCGGGTGCATAGTTACCGGAGGAAAGCGATCGCTCAATTTGTTGCTTTTCTACCTCAATTTGTTGCAGGCGCGTCTGGATTTCAGCCATAGCGGAACTCTCCGCAGCTAACTGTCCCCGTTGTTCGCGCAAGGAATCGTAGTTTGCCAATGCTTGGGCAATTTCGGCAATTTCCTTCCGCAACCCCTGTAGTTGGTACTCGCAGACCGCAAGTAGCCCCTCTACATCCCAGAATTGATCTTGAATTCCCTGTTGCTGATCGTGGGTTTTTTGCACCACTAGCTGCCAGTGGTGTTCGTCGAGAGGGCGATCGCATAAAGGGCAACTGGCATTTGGCGTCTGGATCAGTTGCAGCTTTTGGTCGATTTCTGCCAGTTTAGTTTCGCATTCTTTTTGAGCCGCTTGGAGGCGATCGCGAGAACTCCGCTGTTGCAGTTCTTTCTCCTGCACCCGTTCCTGATAGACGCGCTTTTTGTCAAGTTGCTGTATTTGACTTTGAACTTGTTGTAATTGCTGTTGCAATTGAGGTAGGCGTTTTTGCCTGTCTTGCAACTGGGCAGCGGATTTGCGAAGTTCTTCTAATCTGGCAGATAATCGCGCTTGAGAGCGATCGAGTTCCATCTGCACCTGTCCGCGACGTTGCACCAAAGGGGCGACTTGTAACTGCAACCGATCGAGATGACTCACGTAACCCCGCGCCTCTTGGAGTTGTTTAACTCCGGCTTCTACTTCTTCGGTGCGGCTGAGGATTTGCTGAATATCTGCCCTAGATTGCCGTACCGCTTCTAGTTGTCCTTGAGCTTGTCGGAGTTGCAGGTTAAGTTCGTTAATTTGCCGCTCAAGCTGTCGTTGGAGTTGTTGCCGTTGCTGTTGAGCATCTTGGTAAGCTTGTGACTGAGCGGTGAGGGTTTCTTCCTGGGCTTGCAAATCTTGGTAGTGAGCATACCCCGCCGTAATTTGTTCTTTTTGATTCAGTAAAGCTTCTAATTGTTGTTGTTGCAGTTGAGTTGTGGCAATTTCTTGGCGATAGCGATCGCAATCTTTGGTGAGATTTTGATATTGCTGGCGAACAAAGCTTAGTTGTTGTTCCCAAGTTTGCCGCTGATGCTGGATTGCGAGCAGACTTTGGACTTTTTCATTGTCAACAGCTTGGGCTTGCTGTAATTCTGCCAGTTGAGTTTCCAGAATTGGTTGTTGTTGAGCGATCGCATCTTTTTGTTGCAGTTGTTGCTTAATCGTCTGCAAATTCTGATCCAATTGCTCCGCCTGTCCTTTTAATTGGCGGGATAAATCCTTTGCCTGTTCTGCCAATTCTTCATATTGAGACAGTTTCAGCAAATCCGCGAGAATTTCTTTCCGTTCGCTGGGACGCTTGAGCATAAACTCATCCGCCCGTCCTTGACGCAGATAAGCCGAATTCACAAAAGTGTCGTAATCCAGCTTGAGGTGATGCACGATTGCTTCCTGCGTCGCCCGGATTCCGCGCCCGGTTAAAGAGCGAAAATCGCCGGATGATTGGACTTGAAATTCCAGCGATCCACCTTGTCCCCGGATGCGGGTGCGAATGATGCGATAGGTTTGGCGATCGCATTGGAAGGTGAAATCAACCCGAACTTCTTTAGCACCGGCGTGGATGACATCATCTTCTGTTGCGGCGCGGCTTTCACCCCAAATCGTCCAAGTGATTGCTTCCAAGAGGGAAGATTTACCCGCACCATTAGAACCGCAAATACAGGCGGTATGTAGACCGCTAAACTCTAAGGTAGCCTCGCGGTAGCTGAGGAAATTTTTGAGAACCAGTTGCTGTGGGATCATTCAGGCTATAGCGCCATACCTTTTATCAGAAGTAGCAGTACATCTGCACTATTGTTTAGTTTAGCGGTTGAAAAATCAGGTTTTTGGCGATTAAGACGGAATTTGATGTAAAAATTTCTGCTAAATCAAAATATTCGTGGCGAATGGAATTCGCGGCTATACAGACGAAACCCGCCTGCGCGGGTTTTAGAAATACTGCTATCCATTGCTCTATCTCGGCTTTGCGTCTAGCCTTCTGTTCTATTTCTTCCCGAATCATCCAAGAAGCAACTGCAACAATTTCCAAGCCTTCTTCATATGTAGGGGAGATGCGATCGCGAAGTGCGGACTTATCAATTCGCGCTTTCAAGGCTAGGTTACGCGATCGCATCACACCCATCATCCTAAAAAACTCAAACCCGCGCAGGCGGGTTTCGTCTGTGTAGCCGCGAATTCCATTCGCCCGGTTGATTATTTGCGCGATCGCCATTTGATGTAGAGACAAAACCACAACACCGAAATCCGGCGTCTGACAGCCTGACTTTTTTTAAGCTTCCGGAAGCCTGCCTTAGCAGACTCTTCAATCAGCATTACAGTCAAGACTTGGAGGATAAAGCAGAGTGTGCCAGTTAGCATTGCGTTAAGAAGCAAGTTTCAATCTTGTCTCTCTCATCATCTGAAGCAAATGTTTGCGATCGCTTGTATGCGCTGTATGCGTTGTATGAGTTATCAAAGAAACATCAGCGTTTTGTGGTTAGACAATGGCAGAGCGATCGCTCCGGGCATCTTCAGAAGGCATTCAGAAAGCAAAGAAGGTCGTTAAATACCAAGGCTGGACGCAAACACAGATTGGAGATCAAGTAGGAACGACTCGCCAGCCTGTAGGAAAATTTTTAGCGGGTAAACCGATTGAGCGTCCTACTTTTATTGATATCTGCCGTTTGCTGGATCTCGATTGGGAAGAAATCGCTGAACCTGAACCAGAGGAGCAGAATCAGGACACGAGCATTGATATCACTGCGCTGGTGCAAGAGGTACGCGAAAAGATCAAACCCATCATTCAGGAACGCTGTGGCACAATGCGCGTGCTAGATATGACTCACCCCATTGGGTTGAATGATATCTACACCAACGTCAACATTCTGGAGAAAATTACCGGGCGCAGGCGCAAAGAGATTACTGAATTATTGCAAGAGTGCAACTTTGAGGATGTTGATCGCTTTGGACTGGGCAGAATCACTGAAGAACGAGTGCCAGGGCTAGATGCGGTCAAGAAACATCCCAAGCTGATGATCTTGGGTAAGCCAGGGGCAGGTAAAACCACTTTTTTGAAATATCTAGCGATTCAGTGTAATAAGAGTGAGTTCCAGGCTGATCGCGTGCCGATTTTTGTTACCCTCAAAGACTTTGCTGAAGCCGTTAATAAACCGAGTTTATTGGAATACATCAATCAGCAATTCGCGGGCTGCGGGGTTATAGAGACAAAGGTTATCGCATCTCTACAAGATGTAATCGAACGCGGCAGAGCATTGATTTTACTCGATGGGCTAGATGAAGTTAGAGAGGAAGACAATAAGCGTGTATTAAAAGAGATCCGTGATTTATCTGACCAGTTTCGGGACAATCACTTTGTCATGACCTGCCGAATCGCAGCGCGGGAATATACCTTCCAGAAATTCACAGAGGTGGAAGTTGCAGATTTTGATAGTGAACAAATTGCTACCTTTGCCATTAACTGGTTTAAGAATAAAGCTGTAAAAGCAGAGACTTTTATCGAACGCCTCGAAGAAAATGAGCGAATCAACGAACTTGCCGCAAGTCCGCTACTGCTGACGCTCTTATGTTTGGCCTTTGAAGAATCAGGGGATTTTCCAGCGAATCGTTCTGAACTATACAAAGAAGGGCTGGATGCGCTGCTGAAAAAATGGGATGCCAAGCGCGGGATTCAACGCGATCAAGTTTACAAAAAGCTATCAATTCAACGTAAGGAAGATTTACTCAGCAAAATTGCCCTGACTACGTTTGAGGAAGGTGACTTTTTCTTTAAGCAGAAAGTAGCCGAGCAGTACATCACTGATTACATCCGTAATTTACCTGATGCCAATGCTGACCCGGAAGCATTGCAACTGGACAGTGAGGTAGTTTTGCGTTCGATTGAATATCAACATGGACTATTAGTGGAACGCGCTAAAGGAATTTACTCGTTTTCCCATCTGACATTTCACGAGTATTTCACTGCTAGAGAAATTGTTTTTGGAATCCAGCCATTAGAGGAAAGGTTGCAGAATCTGGTTAGTCAGATCACTGAGAAACGCTGGCGCGAAGTCTTTTTGCTAGCCGTTGGGATGTCGCCAAGTGCAGATTGTTTACTACAGTTAATGAAACATCAAGTTGATGGGATTGTAGCGGCTGATGAGAAGTTGCAGCAGTTCCTAATGTGGGTTAGAAAGAAATCTCTGTCAGTCCAAATTCCATATAAGTATAAGTCAGCAGCTGTCCGCGCTTTTTACTTCGCCCTCAGCCCCGCCCGCGACCTCGACCTCACCCTCAGCCTCGACTGCAACCTCGACCTCGACCTCGACCGCGACCGCGACCGCGGCCTCAACCTCGACCTCGCCCTCGACCTTACCCTCTACCTCGCCCTTACCCTCGACCTTACCCTCTACCTCGCCCTTAAGAATGCCCACGACCACGCCCTTAAGAATACCCTCGACCACACCCTCAACTATGCCCTCGACCGCGAACCAGAACTAAAGAACTTGCTGCAACAACTGAAAGATCAATTACCTAAATTACCTAAATCGAAAGATCGGGCACTAACTAAGCAATGGTGGAAAGCCAACGGTAAAGCTTGGGCTGAGCAATTAAGAGCTGTGATGATTAAGTACCGTAATATCGGTCACGATTGGAAGTTCAGCAAAAAACAAGAGGAATTATTTAGGCAGTATTACGATGCCAATAAGTTAGTAGTGGAGTGCCTAAATAGCGATTGTTATGTAAGTCGTGAGGTGCGGCAGGAGATAGAGGATACCTTGTTGTTACCCATAGCAGAGATTGAGAAACGAAAAAGAGGATTAATGTAGCGCGAGCGCATTTTTTGCAATTCTTCCCGAACAACGCGATCGCACATTGAAGATAGATTGTTTTACCTGTTTCAGGAATTGATACAGTTAATTAAGGTTTAATATCTCACCAAAAAAAGTTTTATTTTGCAGAAACTTTTTGAACCCACGAACTTCTAAGAAGGTATCAGTAAAAATACACAAAGTTCGTGAGTTCCCTATTTATGACTTCCTTAAACAACCTAAAGTCTGGCGTTTTGGTATTGATGGCTCTGGGCACATTTGCCGGTTCTGTTGGCGCTGTACCCATCAATGTTCCTGTCCCTACAGTCCCTCGTGCCAGCAACCCATCTCAGACCAAGACTGTAATTTCTTCGGGAGCTTCTATTCCTGTTAGATATGACGGAACGGCTGAAAAAATCTTGCTATCTCGAACCGAAAAAGTGCCTTTAACTTTAACAGTTTCATCCACTGTTAAAAGCAGTTACGGGACAACTTTGATTCCGGCAGGAACAAAGATTCTCGGTCAATTGGAACCCGCTGGTCAAGGCTCTCGATTTGTTGCTACACAAATTGTTCTCCCTTTGGATGGGACTCGGACAATCAATGCCACTTCTCAAATTGTGACGAGAACTGAACAAATCAAAAAAGGTTCTAGAACTAACACAATTTTGAAAGGTGCCGCCTTGGGTGGAGCCGCTGCATCCGCGATCGCAGCACTGGTTGGCGACAAAGCGATCGCTACTGAAGAAGTCTTGGGTGGCTCAGGCTTGGGCGCTTTAGCTGGGCTATTTTGGGGACGCAAATCGGTTGATGTCATCTCCGTGAATCCCAGCCTTGATTTGAGGACTATCACGCTGGCTTCTCAGCTGCCAGTTACCGTCGCTCTACGCTAAACAGGGAATTCCTAATTTCCCTTAGTGATGCTACACATCAGAATCCGTCTGTTACAGACCTAAAGTGAAATGGTATAAGAACGCTCCAGCTCCCTCCCCGAATCGGGGAGGGTTGGGGAGAGGTTCTTTCCCCATCACTCTCCATTTTTCCTTCGCAATGCACTAAATCAGTTCAATTGTCAAGAAACAAATTTCAGCCGCGCAGCGTCTTGACCCTTATCCGTATAATTGCTGAGAGTGTTCCCTATGTCTCGCTTCAATCGCTGGAAATCAGGAACCGCTGCACTCATGGCATTGACAATCACCGCCGGTGCAGCTGCCCCCTTCGTCGTGCCTGCGCCTGCTGCTGCTCAATATTACGAATTTCCGCCGCCACCCGTCTCCCAAGTCAGCATTCCTTCAGGCACAACCCTCCCCTTGCGCTATAACAAGGCGAATAAAATCGTTGTGTCTCCCCAGGAAACAATGCCCCTAACGCTGACGGTGGCATCCAACGTCCGAAATACTCGCGGAACGATCTTAATTCCGGCAGGGACTCAGGTGGTTGGTCAACTGCAACCTGCGACGAGAGGCGGTTCCCAGTTTGTTGCCAGAGAATTAGTTTTCAACAACGGGAAAAGGCAGTATATCAACGCCTCTTCCAGAGTAATTACTCGCACCGAACAAGTTAGTCGCGGAACGAATACCAGTTCCATTTTGAAGGGTGCCGCCGTTGGTGGAGCTGCGGCTGCGGCGCTTGGCGCTCTAACTGGAGACAGAGCGATCGCAACTGAAGAAATTTTGGGAGGTGCTGGTTTGGGTGCCTTAGGCGGACTGCTGTTAGGCAAAAAACGAGTTGATGTTGTTGTCGTTAACCCCAACACCGATTTAAATGTCACCCTGCGCTCGGCTCTAGCACTGCGCTAGCCTTTTTTCGAGCCGCTGCGCTAGCCTTTTTTCGAGCCAAGGTGTTTTATCTCGTTGTCTCCAAAAATAACGCTGTAGGGCAGGGTATACCCCTGCCCTACGTTTGTATAAGCGGTAAAGACGTTGAACGCAATGTCTCTACAATCTTTATAGGTTTTCTAAAAATTTTCCTGTTAGAGAGTTACGCGCTAGGCTTGCCTACACCGGGATTTGCCTCTTTCTTAACTTCAGGCACAATATCCGGGCGCTCTTTATCTTCCCAACCCACAGGGCGCTTAGAGTTATACCACGCAACGGAACCGATACTTACAGCGGCAATAAAACCTACCGCGTACACAGCAGTAGCAGAGACTGGAAAATGGGGCGTATTCGTAGCAACTTCCATCAATAAATGCATTCTTTGTAACCCTCTTATCGATTTTTGGTTATCGTACCAAAACTCAGGGGATCGTCTATCACCCCTGAGTTTGATCCCCATTGTTTTCGCGATCGCGCCTGAGAGTTAGGAAGTGGATTCTGACCGTGCCTAATTATTCCTTCCGCGCTGCTGGCGGAGCAGGAGGTGGGGCGGCATCCGCTGTTCTCCTCGGTGCCCGTGGAGCGGTTGGCGCAGAATTGTAAGTTCGTCTTCTCCTTGGCTGTGCAGTGCTAGAAGTAGAATCTGATGATGCCCTTCTGCGAACAGAACGCCGAACGGGTGCCGACTCCTGAGAGCTTGTGCTTGCTTGGCGACGAGAACGGCGGTAGCGACGGCTGCTATTGCTTGAACTCTCTTGGCTTTGAGAATTGGTACTTACTTGGCGGCGAGAACGACGGTAGCGAGGTCTAGATTCTTCTTGAGGCTGGACTTCTTGGCTGCGACGCCGTCTCCGCCGAGGCGCGCTCTCGGAGCTTTGGACGCTGCTAGTACGGTAGCGTCTACGCCGGGGAGTTTCTTCGCTAGAGCTATCATCGCTATCCGTAGCCCGACGAGATCGGCTACGCCGGGGTGTGTCATCGTCGTCACTGTTTTTGGAGATGATGCTTCCAGAGAAGATGCTTTTAGGCTTGATAGGCTTGATCGTGAGCTGGGCTTTACGTCCTTCCAGATCGGTGGGTCGATCTGGAAACTTCTCGACCGGGATATCTTTTACTACTTCCACCATGAATTTATTCCAGGTGTAAGCGGCTGTACTACTCGCGCCCCAAGTCGGTTTGTTGTCATCGTTGCCCAGCCAGACACCTGCAACTATTTGGGGGATGTAGCCAATAAACCACAGGTCACGCGCCTCGTCCGAGGTGCCCGTTTTCCCAGCAACGGGTCGATCGTTTAGAGAGGCGGCGCGACCCGTCCCCTCATTCACGACACCCCGCAGCAACCAGGTCATAATCGCAGACGTATCTTCTTGGAGGACACGGTCGGGCTTAAACTTCGCTTCGTAGATAACGTTCCCGCGTCGGTCAAGAACGCGACGAATGCCGTAATTTTTGGTATGCATCCCTTTTGTCGCAAAGGTGCCATACGCACTGGTGAGTTCCAGCAGATTCACTTCAGAAGCACCGAGGGCGGTGGAATAGGTCGGCTTCAGTTCTGATTCAATGCCCATTTTGTGGGCAACATCGATCACCGTATCCCATCCCACATCGACCAAAACTTTGACAGCAACAGTATTGATTGAGCCAATCAGGGCATCACGCATGGAGATCCAGCCCCGGTACTCTTCGCTGTAGTTTTTGGGGGTATAGCCGTCTACTTTGTAGGGAGCGTCCAGGTAGCCGCGATAGGGCGTGAAACCGGCAGCCATTGCTGTCGTGTATACAAACGCTTTAAATGTCGAACCGGGCTGGCGCTGTGCCTGAGTAACGCGATTAAACTGTTGCTTATAAAAATCTTTTCCCCCGACCATTGCCCGAATCTCGCCGGTACGCGGATCGAGCGCCACAAGGGCGGCTTGCTCGAAGTTTTGACCGCGACCGCGGTTTTCAACGGTTTCGATAACGGCCTTTTCCGCCGCTTCCTGCCATTCTGGCTTCAGGGTGGTTTCTACTGTTAATCCTCCAGCCTTAATCGCTGCTGGCGAGACGTGCTTGGGCAGTTCTTGTTGGATGTATTCGGTGAAATAAGGGGCAAACCTTTCGAGCCGCTTAGGACGGCTGGGTTTTGTTATCAGGGTGTCAGCGATCGCTTTCTCGGCTTCGGCGGCTGTAATGAACCCTGCCTGCTGCATCTGTTGTAATACCAGATTGCGGCGCTCTTTAATTACTTGCGGATTTTTAATGGGCGAATATTGATTGGGTGCTGGTGGGATGGCAGCAAGTGTCGCCATTTCCGATAAGGTTAGTTCGTACACTGGCTTAGAAAAGTAAACCCAAGCCGCATCTGCCACGCCATAAGCACCTTCTCCCAAATAGACCAAATTTAAGTAACGTTCTAGAATTTGATCTTTGGTGTTTTCATTTTCGATTTTTTGAGCGGTTCGGACTTCCTTCAGCTTGCGCCAGACGCTACGCTCCTGATCGAGAAAAACCATCCTCGCCAGCTGTTGGGTGATGGTGCTACCGCCTTCTACAACATCTCTTGCTATCAAGTTAGAAAAGGCTGCCCTTAAAACTCCCTGGTAATCAACTCCCTGGTGTTTGTAAAAGCGTCTGTCTTCTATCGCAATGAAAGCTTGAATTAGCTGGTTGGGAATTTTGTCAATTTTGAGGGTTTCGCGAGTCGCTGGGCCGATTTGTTGAAGTATTTTGTTGTTTGAGGCTTTGATCGTCAAAGTCTCTGGTCGCATCAAGGTTAAGGCATCGCTGGTATCGGGTAAGCTACTCTCCAGCGACCACGCAGCAGTCAAAAGCGCGATCGCTCCTCCTCCCACACCTAAACCAATCCAAAATCGACGCTGATGATGGAGTGGGTTTTCTCCAGTGAATGGCTTCTTGACAATTTTAGGAAGCTCCTGAGTGGAGAAGCGCTTCAGCCGCAAGAGATTTCGCTTCAATTCCCGACGATGTCGTGATGCGTCTGCGTGTCCTTCGTCTTGTTCCTTGCCATCAATCGGAGTATCGACTGGTTCTTCTTTATTACCTACAGGAGTCTCGACTGGTTCATTTGACACCCCCGCATTGAACTTGCCTGATAAATCCTTCAGTCTTGAGATGAACTTGGTCACGTCAACTCCTCAATCACCAAAAACTTCTGGCGCAAAATTCCCTGCTTATTGTTGCCTATTTTATGGCTTGAATCCGGGATCTGTGCCTACACAATGTGAACTTATTCGCTTTTTGTCAAATTGTTATTTTTTTATTCCGTCAAAGAATACACCTAAAGTCATCCAGTTCCAAGCTTTGTTCCAGACCTTGTTGGTTGATAGCTTAAGTAACTTCAAGAAATGGGGCAAATCTCAAGGCATTTTCTACCAAACTCCTAATTATCAGCTTCTTGCTCTCTGGCTGAGCTTATTAGAGGAGCGGACGTGGTATTTGATAAAAATCTAGCTTTGAGAGGAGCGGGTTAGCGCTGAAGTCGGCGATCCCCCCCTGAAAAATGTTTGCCAAGAACATTTCTCAGGGGGATCGCTTTTTGGGAACTTATCTGGAAAACAGTAACTTCAGTTTGTAGCTCAAAATATCCTTCCTAAGACAGATGCACCCGCTGGAATTAGTATAAGCGATCGCCCTTCTGATGCCAATCCATCATGGACAATTTGCTTAACGTTTGTGCGTAATCTTCAGCCACCAAGCAGATAAATACATAAGTTATGAAGATTGCGATCAAAACTACTGGGTGCAGTAAGTTCTGTCAGTCAATTGATTGTTGATTTTATTTCGTTTTGGGTTGCTGTATTACCGCCTTATCGAGGTCAAGCGATGTTAATTGAAACAATTCTGACCGATCCTATACTCTTTCTAAGAATTATCATCCTGGTTGTGGCTTCAGTGACGCTACACGAACTCGCTCATGGTATAGCTGCTTTAAGCCAAGGTGATGACACCCCCAAAAAAAGCGGACACATGACCTTGAATCCAGTGATTCACATGGGATGGGAGTCAATTATTTTTCTTTGCATTGCTGGTATGGCGTGGGGACAAATGCCTATCAATCCCGCACGGTTTCGCCATAAGAAAATTAGCAATATTTTGGTTTCTATCGCTGGTCCTTTGTTAAATCTAGGCTTGGGCATTCTGTTTCTTTTGATTCTCAAATTGGATTTCAGCTTGTTCTCAACAAGAATTCTGAGTTCTGAATTTCTCTACCTGGGTGCGTCTATCAATTTGAGCTTGTTTCTCTTTAATATGCTGCCTATTCCTCCTCTGGATGGGTTTCATGTATTCAGTGAATTTTTCCCGTCATTAAAACCTTTAGAAAGTAGCCCTTTTGGATTATTAGCTTTAACAATCCTCTTGGTTAGTGGTTTTTCTTTAGGTCTGGGTTTTATCGCGAATGCAGTCATCTGTGCGGTTGTTCCCTCAATGCAGGGATGCCAAGTTGTATTTTAGATGGATGCACTGCTTCTATCAGACTTTAGTCTGCGTCTATACAGAATAAGCCTGCGTCCGCAGGCTTATTGTTTTCTAGTCAATTCCGGATTTGAGATTCATTGAACACAATCTCTATTAACGAACCGCATTGGCGGAGCCTGCGCGTTAGCGCTTAGACGCCTTAGCGTTCGCGAAGCGGCGCGGATGCGCGTTAGCGCTATAGGACGCGAAGAAAGAGAAAGAAGAGAGATTACAAATCACTTCAGAACCCCGACTTCTTTAAGAAGTCGGGGTTCTCGCATTCACGAATCATATAGGACTGCTATAGTTAAATCTTATCTATAATCTTTTTTGCAAATCAATTGGCAGTAGCATGGATTTTGTGACGGGTTTGGGATTTTTGGCGGCAACTTTGACCACTGTAGCTTTTTTGCCTCAATTGTTTAAAGTATGGCAAACAAAATCAGCCAAAGATGTTTCTCTAGAAATGTTGATTATTTTCTGTTCGGGAGTGTTTTTGTGGTTGGTGTACGGTTTTTACATTCAATCTTTTCCGGTTATTGCTGCCAACTTGTTAACCTTAATTTTTAATCTAATAATTTTATCGCTTAAAATTAAATATGAATAGGATAATCTTTTAAGGTTTTACTTGCCTGTGATGTCTGGAGTTTTTGCCGCAGAACGTCTTTTATTTACACCCGCGACGCCTGACACCGACGCCATCCGAACTATATTTGCCTTCCCGAATGAGTACAGCGTTGGCATCACTAGCCTAGGCTATCAAGTGGTGTGGGCGTCTTTGGCAATGCGCTCCGATCTTGAAGTCAGCCGCCTATTTACAGATACTCATGAGCCGCTGCTGCGATCGCCCGAATTAGTCGGATTTTCCCTTTCTTGGGAATTAGATTATGTCAATATCCTCAATCTACTGGAATTGCTAGAGATTCCGAATCGAGCATCTGCTCGTGATGACAATCATCCCCTCGTATTTGGGGGAGGACCCGTATTAACTGCCAATCCAGAACCTTTTGCTGACTTTTTTGATGTTATTTTGCTGGGAGATGGTGAAAATCTACTCGGCAATTTTATTGATACGTATAAAGAAGTTAGAAACGCTACCCGACAAGCTCAACTAAGGCGTTTGGCGCAAGTACCAGGAATCTATATTCCTAGTTTGTATCAAGTTGAATATCACTCGCCGGATGGCTCGATCCAGTCAATTTTGCCCGTAGATGCGGAGATTCCCGCCGTCATTGAAAAGCAAACCTATCGGGGAAATACGCTTTCCGCTTCCACTGTGGTGACAGAGAAGGCGGCGTGGGAAAATATTTATATGGTGGAAGTGGTACGGAGTTGCCCGGAAATGTGCCGCTTCTGTTTGGCGAGTTATCTAACATTGCCGTTTCGGACAGCGAGTTTGGAAAGTTCGCTAATTCCAGCCATCGATCGGGGATTGGCGGTGACGAATCGGCTGGGATTATTGGGGGCGTCTGTTACGCAACACCCAGAGTTTGAAACCCTTCTAGATTATTTGAGTCAGCCAAAGTACGACGATGTCCGCCTCAGCATTGCTTCGGTGCGGACGAATACGGTGACGGTACAGCTAGCTCAAACTTTAGCAAAACGAGACACGCGATCGCTCACCATTGCCGTTGAAAGCGGTTCGGAACGATTGCGGCAGATTATCAATAAAAAGCTGACGAATGAAGAAATCATCCAAGCTGCAATCAATGCCAAAGCAGGTGGATTAAGCAACCTCAAACTCTATGGAATGGTGGGAGTTCCGGGGGAGGAACCCGAAGATTTAGAAGCAACTGTGGCGATGATGCGATCGCTCAAAAAAGCCGCGCCTGGGTTACGCTTGACACTCGGATGCAGCACTTTTGTCCCTAAAGCTCATACACCGTTTCAGTGGTTTGGAGTGAATCGGGACGCCGAAAAGCGGCTGAAAAGCTTAGAGAAGCAATTGCGCCGCGAAGGGATTGAGTTTCGACCGGAAAGCTATAACTGGTCAGCAATTCAAGCTTTAATATCCAGAGGGGATCGCCGACTTTCCCATCTTCTAGAACTGACACGACACTACGGCGACTCTCTAGGCAGCTACCGCCGTGCCTTTAAAGAACTGCGAGGACAACTGCCGGATCTCGATTCCTACATCCACGCCAGTTGGTCGCTAGATCAAGTTTTGCCTTGGAACCACTTGCAAGGGCCATTACCAGTCGCAACCCTCCAGAAGCATCTAGCCGACGCTAAGGCTCATTTTCGGGAGGCTTCACCCTGCTTAACCTAGCCTACGAGGTGATTACGACCGTAAGGACACGGATAAGCCGATTCTGGCATTTTATGAAAACAGCGATCGCACAGATGTAGTTGTTAGAAAGTCCAGTGAGACTCTAAGAAGAGTTTTATTCTCCCAAGGCAGGCTAACAGATGGTATTCGTAAAACCTCAATTTAATCGTATTGCTTCAAAACTGGCTCTAGTAGGTGCAGGAGCGCTTTTGTGCTTAATTCCCTCTGTAGAAGCGATCGCCAAAACCGTAACTTCCACAGGTGCTGCGGCAGTTGAACCAACTGTTTTGGCAGCTCAACCGCAAGGTCGCACCCAGCGGGTTCGATTTGCAAAAGGGAAAAGCTCAGCAGTTGTAGAATACTCAGTCGTGCGAGGAACGAGAGATATTTATCTGCTGGGTGCCAAGGTACGCCAGAAAATGACGATCGGCATTACCTCCCTTGAAGAGAACGCTGTTTTTGATATCGTAGCTCCGAATGGGCGAATTATTGCACGAGAGGCAACTAGTTGGAGCGGCACATTGCCTAGAACCGGGGACTATAAGATCGTTGTTGGCGGGACTAGAGGAAACGCCAGTTACAGAATGCAAGTGGGAATTAAATAATCGTTCAATTTATCAGATTTTCCCCCGCCGGACGCTGTACTGGTGGGGATCTTTTTTTATAAATTGAATAGAGCAAGCAACCAAGGATAAGCAGATGTTAAAACAAGCTTTGGCGGGCGTAGGAGCATTTTTATTCCTGACCTCTTCGGTGTACGCTGGAGAACAGAGTGCCGAGAGCGATCGCTTTGAATTTTCCCTGCAAAACTCAGCAGAAATTCTCCAGGTTCAACCCTTATCAACTTCCAATTCGATTGAACTTGCTCAACTTCTGAACACCCGCTGCCCACCGAATACATCTTTATACCGTGCTGCTGAAACTAGAAATTATTTCGCCCATATCTGTATGGCTAAGGGAGGTACTTTAGTCTATGTTGGGGGTGCCAAAAATGGAACCCAAAACACTGTTAATGCAACGGTTCCCAGTAACAGTAGCGAACAGTTTGTAGCTGTTCAAGGCAATACCCGTCACATTCTTACCCAAAGCCAGCTACGCATTATTCAAGGGAATCAAACCATCGTTAATGAAAGAGTGTTGCGATGGACTCAATAACGATGATTAGAGGAATAAATTAAATGCAATCAACATCTGAGTATTTTTGTGCCTATTGCGGCGAACCAAATGTTACATTTGTTGACCTGAGTGCTGGGGGTCAGCAGTCGTATATTGAAGATTGCCAAGTTTGCTGTCGCCCAAATATTCTCTACATCCGATTTGATGAAGAAACCCTTGACATTGAAATCGATAGCGAATACGAAGGCTAAAAATAAAGTTTTACTACTTCCTGCCTAGTTTACTCGCAAAAGATTTCTAGGATTTCTGGAAATGCCTTGCGCCCTTCTGAAGATGAAACTATCGACAAACAGATAGTTCCCAAAAAAACAACCGTAATCTTACGGTTATTATCTTACAAAGAAGGTCAAATCATGGTATTTACTAAACCTGAATTCAATTGCAAACAGGCTTTGAAATTAGCTTTAGCGGGCACAGGAGCATTATTATTCTTAGCACCTTCAGTAGGTGCTGTACAACTAACTGAAAAAAGTGCCGAGAAGGTTGCTTTCACTTCTCAGCAACCTGCATCTCAAACTTTATCGACTTCCCACTCTATGGAACTAGCTCAAACAGAGGTGGGTTGTCATAGGGATGAAAGTACTTTCGTTGCTGCTGAAACGAAAAACTACTTAGTGTATATTTGCGGCGGAGATAATCCCCACACTTATGTCGGTTATGCCAAGAATGGGCGTGGTGGTATAACTGTTCCTCTTACTTCTTACAACCGTAATGTATTTACGGCTAAAAACGGTCCGTACACTTACACGGTGGACATGAGTAAGAGTCAGCTCGTTATTAAGCTCCCAAATGGCAGACGTTCTATTGAAAAGTTAATTAATAGTTTGGAGTAATACTATAGCAGCAACTCTCACTATTTAGTTGTTAGTTTTGTTTCAGGCATAATAGTGGGTGTTCAGCTTTTAGTTCTAGTACAAAAATTCATTTTTTCAGCTAATCCTTAAACAAAACAATTAGTCACTTGATTACGCTCTGTCAAAGGAAGAAAATGAAATGGCATCTGTGAAACTTGGATTGAATGGCAAACAAGCATTGAAACTCGCTTTAGCAAGCGCGGGAGCATTATTATTCTTAGCACCAACAGTACAAGCAGCAGAACTTACAAAAAGTGCTTCCGGTGTAAGCGATCGCCCAATCCAAGTAGCTGCTTCTAACGATTGCATCAACGACATCGCAGAAGGTTTCTCTGTCGAAACAACCAATCATTATGTAGGGATTTGTTACACTCGCAAAGGCACCTTCTACGTGGGTCGTGCGAAGAATGGCAAAGGTAGCATTCTTCTCCCTGTTTCTTCTCCAAAGAGGAATGTTTATGTCGCCAAAAACGGTCGGTACACTTATACTCTAAATTTGAATACGAATCAGTTAATTATTACCTTGCCTAATGGCAGACGTTCTATCGAAAAGGTAGTCAAAATTATCGATTCCTAATTTTTTACCTGATGACTTTTTAATTTTGATTGAATCCCTGCCTTTTCACACCCAAATGAAGACATTTGGGTGTTTTTTCACAATTACGAATGAGTTTCCCGCGTCTGTCCCTCGATGACAGCACTCCAGTCGTCGTTATTCACTGCCGCTTCTAGCTTTTGCTGCCTCTCGGCATCACTTTCCTCGACATCTGCAAGATCCTTAGTGAGCGTGCTATCTGCCATCGCCTTGCGAAGTTTGAGCTTTTTCTCCTCATAGGCGTTGCGCTCTTCGGGCGACATGGCTGCTTTTGCAACTTCGCCCACCGTGCTAGCCCACATCTCACTGACCTCAGCGTTACCAGGCGGAACGCTGCCGAGTTCGGAAATCCACGCCTCTCGCAAATTTTCCATGTCCGTGCGTTTCGGGAACTTGAACGCCTGCACCCGCACAAACGCGCAAGTTTCTCTCCCATTTTGAGCGACATGACCATTCAGGGAAAGCAGCACATTCCGCGAGTATCCGATATATTGCGTCTGACGTTGGGTATTTAACACAGCGTACACCCCAGCAATTTTCGCATTCTGAACGCGATCGCACCAATTCTGAAGCGGTAGCACTTCAGTTCCATCGTTTTCAAGATCGACAAGAGTCGCTATCTCAGGGGCAGCGTGTTCGTCGTCGGAGCTATACAAAAAGTCGTGCAGCCCCCGGTGCCCTTCGGGTACATTTTGGTGTTCAACGGGCACATTCTGGTTTGTCTCCACCTGAATTAGTCTCCATTCAATGAATTTGCTACCGGGAGTCAGCCAATCCTGGGATTTATCCACTCCCGATAACTTGTTTATAGTTTAGGGCGTGGGCAGTGGTGATTTGAGTCCCGCTTAGTATGACTTAGTTCAACGGGTGGTTTGCATATAGCTCAACAGCCAATTCGCCGCTGTTGCCCGACGAGTCTGCCTGGGACCAAATTCACCCAATTTGTAGCCTTTAAAGCCGAGTTGTTCTTTTAGTAGCTGCTTGTTCTCTGCCGGAATCGAGCGAGTCAGCTTCACCGTTGGTGGACGGTTCTCAATGAAATCAGGCGGTTGTGGATATTCATCTCGCCATTCTGGGGGAACTTCGCTCGCGTCCCATTGATTCGCCGCTGCGTCGTAGCGATAACCCAAGCATTGCCACACCAGTTGGTTCACTGTGGCATCATCAATTTCATCGTTCAGGATAGCCCAAATCGTTTCGGTATTCAGCGGCGGTAAGTTAGACATGAGAATGAACAATTAACAACAAAAGCTGTATCAATAAAATACAACTTTTTCCTTGACTAAATATCTCTGGAGAATTCCATTCGCACTTTTTACAAAAATGGTGCGCTCTCACGGCTGTTAACTTGCCAAAAGTTGATTTCTTCTGTTAAGCGTTGATTCTTCCTGGGTGTGCCACACGGGAATCTCAATACAAAATTCTGTTCCTTGTCCAGGTACCGATACGCAATTAAGCGAACCTTTGTGCTTCTCTACTACAATCTGATAGCTAATGGATAACCCTAGCCCAGTACCTTTGCCGACAGGCTTGGTGGTAAAAAATGGCTCAAATAATCGGGCTTTAACATCTTCATTCATGCCCTGTCCGTTATCAGCAATCCGCACAAGAATTGTATTAGAAGGAGTAAGTTCTGTGCGAATCGAAATTTGACTGGGTTTGTTGCAAAATTCATCCAAACTGCGAATCCCCGAAATAGAACCTTCCTTGGGGGATTCGCTACTGTAACGCTCTAGCTCATCAATCGCATTACCGAGCAAATTCATAAATACCTGGCTCATTTGCCCTGGGTAACATTCCACCAAAGGTAAATCAGCATACTCTTTAATCACTTCAATTTCTGCATGGTTGCCATGTGCTTTTAGTCGGTTTTGCAAAATCAGCAGGGTATTATCAATCCCTTCGTGAAGGTTCACTTGCTGCATAACCTGTTCATCATTGCGAGAAAAATTCCGCAACGATAGCACAATCTGATGAATACGCTTTGCCCCTATTTCCATTGAAGACATCACTTTAGGCAAGTCTTCTCTGAGAAAATCTATGTCGAGTTCTGCGATTTTTTCTTGCATCAAGCAGCTAGGATTGGGGCACTCTTGCTCGTAAAGCGTCACTAAATCAAGCAAATTTTGCACATAGTCAACTGCATAATTTAGGTTCCCATAGATAAAGCTAACAGGGTTGTTGATTTCGTGAGCCACCCCTGCTACCAAACATCCCAAATTGGACATTTTTTCTTTTTCAACGAGTTGGGATTGGGCTTGTTGCAGGTCGTGCAAAGCTTGCTCTAAATGCTTTGATTGAGCAACAGCTTGGGCAGCGGTGGCACAACTTTGCTCGTAGAGTTCCGCTTGATGAATATTAAGGGCGAGTTGTTCAATATCACTTTCTTGTTGATATTGGCTCACCACTGCATCTAGAGCCTCAAGCAGGTTGGTAGAAGACTCTGTAAGAATGTAACGTAGATGCGGATTGTCTGAGGTTAGTTCTTCAGGGGTTGCTTGGGCGATCGCTCTCGTTTGGGTGATGTATTGGCGTATCTGCTGGTCTAAATTTAGCGGTGGCTCAAAGTACATTGACCAAACAACGGGTGATGGTTGACCCGGTAGTTTCATCTCCGGATTGCCCTCGATTAAACCACTATGCGACCGTTCCATCAAATCCAGGTCAGCTTGCAAAGTAAAGCGCAATTTCTCTTGCTCGGCAATATCTTTTGTACAGACCAGTCTTAAGGCGAACAGTGCCGTGCGTTGAGATAACATCCGCTGACGACCACTGATATTAACCACCGCTGCGTTAATTTCCCGCACTGTATTAATTTCGTTTAAATGTAAATAATTAGCCAAGACAAGTACCGGCAATAATTCAAATAACCTTAAAGATTGCGGAATTATACCATTAGCCGTTTTTTTTGTCATGGTACTTGTTAGATTTTTTTGAAGTGAAAAGCAAAAAAACCGCGAATCTACTGTATAGTCACGTAAATCTATGACTAAGTTCCAGTTTACTTGTAATTTAAAGATGCAGCTTTGACTTCCTCCGAATTGTTGCTTGGCTATTACTGAAAAACTATGAACCAAAGCGGTGCCAACTTTAGTGCATTTTTATACGGATCTAAAAAATTAGCGTCACTTAAAGGCCTTCGTGCATCTCAACCAGCTTCATCTCAGCTTCATCCAATCGTGAGAAGTTTCACAAACTCAGGACAATTTGCTGAATTCTATCTGCTTTTAAATTCATGGAATTGAGAAGATTGGGTAAGCCCTCAATCAAGAATTCCAGATCGATGGCTTCAGCTTTTTCCTGAGTTTCGGTTGTTGGGTTGGCGTAGTGCTGTTGATAGAGGCGTAAGATTTCAAGAAGGTCTTGGATATAATTATTGGTCTGAACCAGGTTGCCACCGATAAAATTTACCGAGTCGTTAATTTCGTAGGCGATACCGACAACTAGACAGCCGAGGCTGGGCATTTTTTCGGTTTAAATTCAGTTGCGTTTAGGTTCGTTGTAACTGTTTTACTGACTACAAACAAGGCTTGGGGAGCAAAACGGAACTGGCAGTTCAAGAAGACTTGTGTATACACAGTAGCTCAAAGAAAGGAGAACCCCAAAAGAGCTATCTCTTGGGGTTCCGGGAAATTATGGGAATCAAGCAATCATAATATGACTCAGCAGCGGAGGAGGCAGGAAGTTATTAGCGATTACTGATTACCAATTCCCTTCCCCAACTCGGATTTGCGAATCATTCCTCAGCCTTAGCACCTAGGCGGAGAAAGACTTTACTGCGGCGAACCCCGTCATCGCTGCCGTAGCTGCTAAAGGCAAGCGAATTTAGCTCGTTAAATAACGGTTTCGCCACCAATTCCACCACTCTGACAATGGGCAGCTGACGCTCTAAAAACGCCTGACTAGATGCCCAGTCTAGATACAAATAGCCGTTATTTGGCTGGGGTAAAGAGGTGATGTTTGCCTGGAAGCGATCGCTCTTGACGAGAGAATTATCAGGAGCCTTAATCGCTTGATTCATTGCTTCGATCGAAGTGGTGAAAATCTCGTACTTGCCAATACTGGCGTGAACTCCTTTCACCTGTGCCTCTAGCTTGACTGAATCTTGGTCTTCACCCTGATTCTTATCGGCAGTGGTTGTGAGTTGTGTCCAGGCAGAGATCGGTTGATTCTCCAGGGTAAATGAGCTAACGCTCAACCCTTGCTGTTTGGCAACAGCGTCTAGACGATCGATTGCCGCCTCTGCTTTTGTCGTTGCTGATTTCTCGGCGACAAAAATCCAATCTGAATCTTTGCGGTCGGCACGAGGTAGCATTCCTAAAGCGTACTCGCCTTGCACCCAACTAAAGATATCTTGCTTTAAATCAATGCCCCAACGAGCTTGGAGATTCGCGATGGGTTGATCGATCAGTTGGACAAGGCTATCATCGCTATCTAATCCAGAAGTGAGTTGAGTCCACAGTTGCTCTAAGTTACTACCAGAAGCTGCGATCGCTATTTTCTCTGGTAGATACTGCAACGCTCCGACTGGTTGAGATAGGCTGGGAGTTGTCGGGGGGATTTCCTGTCCGGTAGCCGCTAATAAAGCGGTTTCTGCCAGCAATCCTTGAGTTTTTGGAGAGATGGCGATGGCTAAACTCTCATAGGTTGGGTCAATTTCCATCTGTGAATTGTTCCCCAGCAACTTCGCCAGCGCGGGTAGATTCACATAAGTCAGACCAATTTTCGGCTGAGAGATGCTTTCGATTGCCCGCTGATAAGAAGTTGAATCGCTGAGGCTGAGATTGGGCGCTTGCACATTATTAATGGCTTCTTTCAGCACCCTAGGATTATTGGCAAACAACACAAAGCGATCGCCAACAACTGCGGTAGCAACCGAGTTTTGAGCTGAGGCGCGGTTTATTGCGTCTTTTGGCAATGCCGATCTATCGCGGTTGTAAAAGCCTTTATTTCCAGCATCTTGAGTTTTGACGACCGACTCTTGATTCTTATAAATCAGCTTGACACCTTTATAAGTCTCAAAGACTAAATCTGTCTCAACATTTGCTTGCTTCTGCCAGAACAAATCCACAAACTCGCGGCTGCGTTGCGGATTTTTGGTGGTGACAGCCAGTAGCAGCCCGCGCTGCTCTCCATTGTCACGGGTGCGATCGATATCTAAGCTGGTGAGAGCCAGCGTGATTTCATCCCCCAGCCAGGGTTGGATATCTCGGCGATAGTCCAGATCCGTGTTCGCGAGTAAGCTTTGTTTAAATTGGTTGAGTTCTGCACGCGATCGCTTGCGGTTCGCGGGACGCGCTACAGCCTGCCGCAACCCTTCCAACCGATCTGGATTCACAAGCAATGACACCATTACGGGTGCCTTTTTCGGCACAAATATGGTGGCAGATGGGTTCGTCACCTCCCCACCCCCTAGAAGGGCGAGAGGACTGTTTGCCCTCAGCCAGTAAAAGCCACCGGCACCAATTAACAGCAGCACTAAAACGCCAGCTGCCAGAACGTAGAAAAACGAGCGTCGCTTCATGGTGAAATGTAGACCTTGGGTGAGCGCGATTCAGCTAAGAACACTAATCCCGATGCCAGAACCTATTATTTCAGCTCATCGGACTGCCAACTATTAAAATCTTAGTTAATCTCCAGCGTTGCACAACCTCATGTCTGCTCAATCTTTTCGCCAAGATATTCCCCAGATTAGCGTAGAAGAACTTGCCAGCCGTCTTGCCGATTCCCCTGAGAGTCTGCAATTGGTGGATGTGCGAGAACCACAGGAAGTTGCGATCGCCAGCATTGAGGGTTTTGAAAACCTCCCCTTATCGGAATTTGCCGACTGGGCTGACCAAATCCAGACCCAGTTCGATCCGCACGCCGAGACGCTGGTTCTCTGTCATCATGGCATCCGTTCGGCGCAGATGTGCCAGTGGCTACAAATGCAAGGCTTCACCAATGTCAAAAATATTGCTGGTGGCATCGATGCCTACTCAATCCGAGTCGATCCGACGATTTCCCAATACTAATGATTTTAGTGCAAAACTATCTTGAAGCTGGAACCTCTTCCCCAACCCCTTTCCTGCAACAAGAGGGCAAGAATTCTCTTTCTTCCCTACTAAAGAAAAAGGCTGGGGCTAGATTTTTTAATTAAATACAGTTCACGATATTGTTTTAATTTTTACTAGCGAAATAAGTATTTAGAGGTTTTGGCTGACAAACTTCGATGCAGTCGAGTAGACTACAGACAATCCTGATAGAGACTGTGGACTCTAGAGTTACGGGTAGCGATAATGTCCTAACTCTGCGATCGATCGTCATGGTATGTCTAAGGTTGAAGTTCGGCGGCTGTTATGCTTCTACTGGCTGGGTGTGGCGAACCGGCAGGCAGAAGGCAGCATCTGCTATTCTGTTTTAACCTATCCTATATTTAATCGGCTGCTTGCTTGACAAGAGCGCCGGACTTACTGAGAAATTCATCATCAGAAGTCCAGGAATTTCCAATTGTTTTTAAAACCCTATCCAATTCGGCTTTCGTTTAAATGGCTAGGCAAGTAAGTCTGACTGACCGTCAACAACGTATTCTCTGGGCAACTGTCCGTCACTATATTGCGACGGCTGAGCCAGTCGGCTCAAAAGCTTTGGTAGACGAGTATAATCTGTGCGTCAGTCCAGCGACGATTCGTAATGCAATGGGCGTCTTAGAGAAAGCGGGGTTGCTCTATCAACCCCATACCTCGGCTGGGCGGGTTCCCTCTGACTCTGGCTATCGAATTTATGTCGATCAATTAATTAAGCCTTCTGAAGCCTTGGGGCGTCAGGTAGAGCAGTTATTCACAAACCGTTTGAGCTTGGAACATCAAAGCTTCGAGACTGTGTTGCGGGGTGCAGCGCAAATTCTGGCAACGCTCAGCGGTTATATTACCCTGATCACGATGCCGCAGACTCGAACTAATCGTTTGCGGCATTTGCAACTGGTGCAGCTTGATCCGGGAAGGGTGATGCTGATTGTGGTGACGGATTCTTATGAGACGACTAGCGTCTTAATGGAGTTACCGCTCTCAGAATCGGAGGATGAGCAACCGGACGCAGAAATTGTAGATCGGGAGTTGCAAATTTTATCGAATTTTTTGAATAGCCACTTGCGGGGGCGATCGCTCAGTGAATTGGCAACTTTAGACTGGAGCGAACTAGACCGAGAATTTCAACGATATGTCGATTCCTTGCGAAATCTGCTTTCCGACTTGATCCGTCGCACTTCCCAACCTGCCACAACTCAAATTATGGTTCGTGGCGTCGCTGAAGTATTGCGTCAGCCAGAATTTTCTGAATTACAGCAAGTGCAGACGCTTATACACCTATTGGAAGAGGAACAAGACCAGTTGTGGCCTTTAATCTTTGAATGGCCTAGACCAGATGTCACGGCTATTTCAGATGTCACCTCTGGTTCGCGAGTGACGGTGCGGATTGGTTCGGAAAATCCTTTAGAACCGATGCGTACCTGTACGCTGATTTCTGCAACTTATCAGCAGGGTTCAGTACCTGTGGGAAGTGTAGGTGTTTTGGGGCCAACGCGGATGGTGTACGAAAATGCGATCGCACTCGTTGAAGCCGCCGCCGATTATCTCTCTGAGGCTCTTACGCAACCTGCTTAATTTAGAAAATCGCCAATCGCTAATCGCGATTAGCGATTAGCGATTGGGTAGCCCACCACGAACCACGAACGATAAACATGGCTAATTGCGATTAGCTCTAATTTTTGCTTTTCATTCTTCACTGATATGGCTAGAAAAATTGGCTTTTGGTTGCTTTGGGCAGCATTTATTACCTATGCCTTTCTGTTAGCACCTCCTGAACAACCAGGCACATTTGAACTCATCAAAAATCTCTCCACAGGTCAATGGACAGGGATTAACCCCCTAGTCGTCACGCTATTCAATCTTCTGGGCATCGTACCGATGATTTACGCCTGTCTGATGCTCATTGATGGCAAACAGCAAAAGGTAGCAGCTTGGCCTTTTTCGGCGTTCTCTTTTGGAGTCGGAGCATTTGCTTTGTTGCCTTATTTAGCACTGCGAGAACCCAACCAGGAATTTCACGGAGAAAAGAATTTATTTCTAAAAATACTCGATTCCCGGTGGCTTGGTTTGTTGCTAACATTCGGCGCTGGGAGTTTGGTTGTATATGGCTTATTGGGCGGGAATTGGGCAGATTATATTCAGCAGTTCCAGACAAATCGCTTCGTTCATGTCATGAGTTTGGATTTCTGCCTGCTGTGGTTAATATTTCCCGCACTTCTGGGAGATGATATGGCGCGTCGGGGAATCAAGAATTCTACACTTTTTTGGATAGTAGTGCTGATTCCTTTGTTTGGCGCTTTAGCTTATCTTTGCCTGCGTCCTCCCTTACCAGAAACTAATGCCGAAGCTTTCTCCACGGAACGGCAACCCGCACAATCTAGAAATTAAAATTTGATGGAAATATGGCTAGAAAAACAGCACTTTGGTTATTATGGGCTGGATTTATCTCCTATGTTTTGCTGCTGGCACCGCCAATTACGCCAGACACACTGAGGCTCATTAAAAATATATTGACGGGTCAGTGGACCCAGGTCAACCCAATTATCCTTTCTATATTTTCCCTGATTGGCATCTGGATACTCATCTATAGCTGTCTTTTGTTCGTCGATGGGAGGATGCAAAAGATTCGTTTCTGGCCTTTTGCTTTGGGTTCAGCGGGAACGGGAGTGATTAGCCTAATACCTTATTTAGCATTGAGGGAACCGAATCAAGAGTTTTCCGGGCAAAAGGATACCTTGCTGAAAGTTTTTGATTCTCGCTGGACGGGTATTATCCTCAATTTCAGCACGCTTTTCTTGCTAGCATTTGGCTTGCTTGCGGGTGATTGGGCAGGGTTTATTCAACAATTCCAAAGCGATCGCTTTGTCAATGGCATGAGTTTGGCTTTTTGCCTGTTCTGTCTGTTGTTTCCGAGCGTTCTCGGCGATGATATGGTGCGTCGAGGGTTCAATATTCCCCCAGTTTTTTGGGCAGTATCGCTGGTTCCTCTACTGGGACCCCTTGCCTATCTCTGTATTCGTCCACCTTTACCAGACTCTGGTGCTGAACCGGCACCAGAGTCTGTTGCGAACACTACACGAGTGTGAACAATTTTCGAGGTTTTTAGGAAAGAACAAACCGCGGAGGCCGCAGAGGACGCGGAGGAAAGAAAGGAGAGGCTGTGGCTTTCTTTTGAATGCAAGTTGGTGTGACTTAAGACGGAGGTAAGTGCGGTTATCGGACTTTTAAAGTTAAATAATTGATGTATAAAGTTATGGGTCAAGATTATGGGCAGAAAAATTGCCTTGTTCTTGATATGGATTACATTTCTTGTCTATACCGTATGGTTAGATCCACTTGCTCAACCAGATACGTTTTCGCTGGTTTGGAAGTTGTTAACATTCCAGTTGGCAGATGTGAATGCAATTCTTGTGGCTATCTTCTGGCTCATGGGCGTTTGGCCTATGATTTATGCTTGTCTGATGTTTGCTGATGGCACAACGCAACCGTTTCGCTCATGGCCTTATTTCATTGGGGCAAATGGAACGGGTGTGATTTGCTTTATCCCCTATTTAATTTTCCGAAAATCAAATCAAGAATTTTCTGGATCGAAGGATAAATTACTAAAAATTCTAGATTCCCGTTGGACAGGAATTTTCCTACTGTTAACAACGATTGGCTTACTTGCCTACGCAATATTTGCTGGAGATTGGGGAGATTATATTCAACAGTTTAAAACCAGGGAATTCGTTCACCTCATCAGTTTGGATTTTTGTCTGATGTGCCTGGTTTTTCCATTAACGTCACTGTTTGACGATGATATGGCTCGTCGGGGCATAAAGGATGCTCGAATTTTCTGGGCGGTGGCGCTAGTACCTTTATTTGGACCACTTGCTTATCTTTGCCTGCGTCCACCTTTGCCAGAATCAAGTGCTGACGTCAGCTTTCAAGCGTCTAATTTGACAGCTTAGCTTGCGAGTTGTGCCAGGAGAATGTGAAAGGAGAAAATGAAAATATAGAGGGGTGCTGTAGCGTCTCTGGGAGGTGGAAAGCATGATTGCCACTTTTCCTGTATTTTCTTTTATAGCAATTCTCGTTTGGACGCAGTATGGTTTAACCCCACCCCTGCCCCTCCCCTCAAGCAGGAAGAGGTTCAATACTGTCCCCTCACCGAAAAGTGGAGAGAAGGGGTTGGGGGTGAGGTTAGGAGTGTGTTGCAACAATGTGAGAACTGCTATACAGGCAAGTTAAAGGTGCGATAACCGATCGAAATGCCAACGAATCCTTACGCTTGGGTAGAGCAATCCCTCGCCACCATTCACCGCGCAGATTGGTATCGGTCGGTGCAAGCGATCGCTAGTCGTCCGGGTGCGACGGTGTTGCTGGAGGGGCGTGAAGTCATCAATTTTGCCAGTAATGACTACTTGGGACTCGCGGGGGATGAACGCCTCATCCAAGCCGCAGTAGCGGCTACTCAGACATTTGGCACGGGTAGCACGGGTTCTCGGTTACTCAGCGGACATCGGGAACTGCATCGGGAATTGGAAAAAGCGATCGCATCCCTCAAACAAACTGAAGATGCCTTAGTTTTTAGTTCTGGATATCTGGCAAACTTAGGTGCGATCGCTGCTTTAGTCGGAAAACGCGACCTGATTGTGTCTGATGGGTACAATCACTCCAGTCTGAAAAATGGGGCAATTCTTAGCGGTGCAATGGTTATTGAATACCCTCACTGCAATGTTGAGGAGTTAAAAACCCAACTGAATTTACACCGGGAAAAATACCGTCGATGCTTGATTCTTACAGACAGCGTCTTCAGTATGGACGGCGATTTGTGCCCCTTACCGGGACTGTTAAAGCTGGCGGAGGAATTTAGCTGTATGCTGCTCGTTGATGAAGCTCATGCCACAGGGGTACTCGGAGCAACGGGTGCTGGGTGTGTAGAACATTTTCGCTGTAGCAACGTCCCGTTGATTCAAATCGGCACCCTCAGCAAAGCTTTAGGCAGTTTGGGTGGATATGTCGCAGGCAACTCGGCTGTGATTGACTTTTTGCGGAATCGGGCACCTAGTTGGATTTATACCACGGCTCTTTCACCCGCTGATACCGCTGCGGCATTGGAAGCCGTTCGGATCGTTCAAAAAGAACCGGAACGTCGCGCCAGTCTGTGGAATAATGTCAATTTTCTCAAACAGCAGATTGCCCAACAATTACCTTTACAATTACTGCCTTCTGAATCTCCCATTCTCTGCTTTCCCTTGGAAAGTGCAGAAGCAGCGCTAAAAATGGGGCATCAACTAAAAACATCCGGCATTTTCGCCCCAGCGATTCGTCCTCCCACGGTGCCTACCAGTCGAATTCGCATCTCGGTAATGGCAACGCATGAAACTGACCATCTTCAACGATTGGTAGAGACTTTAATTGAGAAGTGCTTTTGATTATTTCGTGCCAAGACGCAAAGACGCAAAGTTTTTCTTAGGGCGTGTCATCAATTAGATAAGCTAGAGCAAGAGAGAGAAGAAAAGGCTGAGCAATGACACGACGGTATGCCCTGCGCGATGACCAATGGGAGCGGCTCAAAGACTTGTT